>CACYEC010000528.1 GCA_902773225.1 uncultured Bacteroidales bacterium | reverse complement strand
TGGGCCATAGCCAAGGGTACGCTGCCCATCATCGGAGCCACTAAGGAGCGCCACGTCATCGAGGCTGCCGAGGCCGCAAAGATTCAGTTGACAGCAGAGGAAATTGCCCTTCTGGAACAGTTGGCCGATGCTACAGGTATTGACACTCGTGGAGGTTGGGAACATAGTATGGAGTGAAAAGTGAAAAATTTGCTACATCATTTGTTTAATGTGCTGCTTGCAACGATGATTGCAACTGCAACAATGGCTCAAGGCGTGGTGGATGTGCACAGTCACATCATCACTCCTGAGTTTGTGTCGGCCTTAGAAAACGAGGGACGACTGATGGATGAGGGATTCCCCCTGCCGAAGTACGATGCGGAGAGTCATCTCAGATGGATGGACGAGGCTGGTGTGCAGACATCAGTTCTAACTTTGGCGGCGCCACAGCCGGCATCACCCAAAGTAGTGAGACAGGTAAACATAGCCGCAGCTCGTATCAAGAGTGAACATCCTGGGCGGTTCCTGTTCTGTGCAGCCCTCCCGTTGCCTGATGTCTCGAAAGCCATTGAAGAGGCTAAGTATGCGCTCGACGTGCTGAAAGCCGATGGCATCAAGATGGCGACAAATGTTCAAGGACAATATCTTGGTTCACCTGAACTCGACACGCTTTTTGCCTTCCTGAACGAGCGCAAAGCCGTGGTAATCCTACACCCCCATCGCCCTGAGCCTGTAAACAAGCATGTGATGGTGCAAACGCCACTCGCCATGCAGGAATACCTGGCAGAGACCACCCGTGCCGTCTCAAACATGATCAGCCGTAACGTACTAGCCCGCTATCCACAGTTGAAGGTTGTCGTGCCCCATTGCGGTGCTTACCTGCCGCTGGCCATCCCTCGTATGAAGTCGCTGACGCCTGTGATGCAAGCGAACAAGATGGTGGGTGAAATTGACTACGAAGCAAACCTCCGTGCATTGTATTACGACCTTGCCGGCGCACATAGCCCAGAAACCATCCGCATGCTACTCACCATCACCTCGCCCGACCACCTGCTCTACGGCTCCGATTATCCCTATGTTGCCCCACAGGCTCTCACCCAGAGCCTCGCTCGCATGAAGCAATATCTATCCACAGAGCCCGACCTCGCACCGTTCTGTGAGATGATACTCTACAAAAATGCGCAGTGGCTTATGAGTCAGTCTTCCGAAAAGCCGTCCACCATCAGTCGCTCAACCGACGGCATGCTGTTCCGCTTGGCAGAAATAGAGGTTCACCCCCAATATCTGAAGGAATATCTCGCCGCTGCTGCCGAGATACAAAAAGCGAGCCTCGCCGAGGAGCCTGGCGTTGTCTGCCTGTTCCCCACGCAAACCAAGGAAGACTCCACGCAGATTCGTATCCTAGAAATCTACGCCTCGCAGCAAGCCTACCAGCATCACATCCAGACCGCCCATTTCCAGAAATACAAGCAGGGGACGCTCCATATGGTAAAACATCTGAAGTTGCAAGACCTCCAGCCACTGACACCAGAGACAATGAACATTATTTTCAAACGATAAATACAAGACAGACGAACCATGAAGAAGATTCTAACGATGATTTGTTGCTTGTTTCTAACAGTGAACAGCACCATGAATGCAAAGACGCTCGTAGTGTATTACAGCTATACCAACAACTGCCACGATATCGTGCAGACGCTAACATCGCAAATAGAGGCTGACGTGCTGAGAATAGAGCCAGCAGACAAGACGCAGAAGTATGAAGCGAACAACTATGCCATCGGTACACAGTTGCTGAACGCTATCAAAGCAGCACCCAACGATGCTGCCAGTTATCCCGCCATCGATCCCGTAAGCATCACCGACCTCACGCCCTATCAGACCATCATCATCGTAACACCCCTATGGTGGAGCCAGATGGCCGCCATCATGCAAACCTACCTCTTTCATCATGGTGCGGAGATGGCAGGCAAGAACGTCGGACTGATAGTGTCGAGTGCCAGCAGCGGCATCAGCGGCGTGGTCAACGACTGCAAGCGCCTGGTGCCCGACGGCAACTATTTCAGTGAAAACCTGTGGGTCAACAACTCCAACCGCTCCAACCGCAATACGCTGATTCAGAACTGGCTCACGGCCATCAACTACAGTGTCGTGACCGACATCAAGACTCCGGCCACAAGGAGAACAGCCACAGGCCTCTACTACTCGCTCTCTGGCCAGCGTCTGTCTCAGGCTCCAAAACGCGGGATTTTCATCGCTGATGGTAAGAAAGTCATAAGGTAAATGGACCTATCGACCCTCAAAAAAAGAGAATTCATCCAAGTAAAAGAAAACAAAAAAGCAACGATATGATGGAATACATTAAACTAGGTAACTCCGACTTGCAGGTGTCACGCATCTGCTTGGGCTGCATGGGATTCGGCGACCCGACCATCGGGCAACATTCGTGGACTGTTGGCGAGGAGCCGACACGCGAGATCATCCGACGTTCGCTCGAACTGGGGGTGAACTTCTTCGACACGGCGATTGCCTACCAGCTGGGGACATCGGAACAGTATGTCGGACGTGCCTTGAAGGACATGGCTCGGCGTGAAGACGTGGTGGTGGCCACAAAATTCCTGCCTAGAACAGACGAAGACATCGAGAAAGGCATTGACGGGCGACAGCATGTGCTGAACAACATCGACCAAAGCCTGCAACACCTCGGTATGGACTATGTTGACCTCTACATCTATCACATCTGGGACTACAAAACGCCTGCCGAGGAGATTCTCGAGGGAATGAACGAAGCCGTCAGCACTGGCAAAGCCCGTTACATCGGCATTGCCAATGCCTACGCCTATCAGGTGGCAAAAATGAACGCACTGGCCGAGAAGA
>CACYEC010000527.1 GCA_902773225.1 uncultured Bacteroidales bacterium | reverse complement strand
CGAGGCAAAACAAGTCTATTCCACATTGCCTGCCGCTTGGGACGACACAAAACTCCTTTCTGGCTATCCAGGCAAGAGTGCTGTCGTGGCGCGACGCGCTGGAAAGAAGTGGTATATTGCAGGTATCAATGGCACGGATGAAGATACTGACATCGCTTTCATGATGAAGCGGGTGAATACCACATCTAAGCGAGTTCTGCTCTTCAGCGATGGGGAGTCGGACCGCCTCATCAAAGTATCACATCTCACGCTCAACAGCAAACAATTCAGCATTGACTGTCGAGCACGTGGAGGTTTCTTGATGGTCATTGAATAACCCTGAAAACTATCTCATCATGAAAAGTGTTTTATTTTACATATTGCTTTCTTTCTGCACAATCTCTTCCAACGCTCAGCAATGGACTACATCGAACCAAGGGTTCAAGAACCCTGTACTTCCTGGATTTCACGCCGACCCGAGTGTATGCCGTGCTGGCGACGACTTCTACTTGGTGAACAGCACATTCCAGTATTTCCCAGGCGTTCCTGTCTTCCACTCGAAGGACTTGGTGAACTGGGAACAAGTGGGCAACTGCCTGACCCGTCCGTCGCAGGTTGATCTGAAAGGTACTGACGGAAACAACGGCATCTATGCCCCCACTATCCGATACAACAACGGGAGGTTCTATATGGTGACCACGGTGTTCCCATCGCGACGCCATTTCTATGTATGGACTGACAATCCCGCAGGAGAGTGGTCTGAACCCATTATGATTGACTTTGCTATCGGAAGTTGCGACCCCACACTCTATTTTGAGGGTGGACGGTGCTTTTTCCTATGGAAGGAAGGCGACATCAAGATATGTGAGATTGACGTGGAGACGGGTAAACAACTGGGAGATATACACCATCTGGGGACAGGTCTTGGAGGAAGGTATCCTGAAGGACCGCATATTTACAAAAAGGACGGCTACTACTATCTGTTATTGGCCGAAGGAGGCACAGAGCATGGCCATCATGTCAACATCTTGCGCAGCAAAAATCTGTTCGGCCCCTACGAACCCAACCCTGCCAACCCCATCCTTTCGCACTTCAACATGAAAATGCAAAACAATCCGATTCAAGGACTGGGACATGCTGACCTGGTACAGGCTCCTGACTCTTCATGGTGGATGATTTGTCTCGGATACCGCACAAGTGGTTATCTGCAGCATGTGATGGGACGAGAAACCATGTTAGCACCTGTGAATTGGGAAAAAGGGGGCTGGCCTATAGCGAATGGCGACGGCACTCTGCAGACTGACATGAAATGCCAGACCTTGCCCTTGGTTCCACTGGATAAAGAACCGATAAAGGAAGATTTCAACTACACCAAACGCAATGTCCCCATGGATAGTTTTCTCTCACTGGGGTTACCGATGGGATGGATGTGTCTGTGCAACCCCGATTACACGCGCTACTCCTTGACGGAACGCAAGGGCTTTTTACGACTCCACCCTACCACTACTGATCTCAGCGCTACGGATTCTCCTACATTCATAGCTCGTCGTCAGACGGAACTGAACTTCACTGCCACGGCATTGTTCGACCTTTCCCATCTCATGGAAGGCATGCAAACTGGCATTACTGCCTATGCTGCTCCGCTCAACCACTATGATGTGCTGGCAGAGAAAATAAACGGAACTATCTTCATCAAGTCGAATGTGCGTTTAGGACAGACCAGTCATAGTGAAAAGCCGTTCGCTCTCAGTGGAACTCGCGTCTGGCTTCGCATCACTTCCGACAAGGATTTCTACTACATGATGGCATCAGACGACGGCATCAACTTCAACCAACTGGCCAAAATGGAATATCGTTTCCTCAGCACCGAAACCATTGGCGGTTTTACTGGCGTGATGTTAGGACTATTTACACAATGCAGTGAAAAAACAAATGGTTATGTCGATGTGGATTGGTTCGAATACAAATACTGAGTCCACGTGAAAATGTCCTGAAAGGAATGTGATTCCCCCACCCTATGGCAAAGACCTGGGTGATAATCAGTGTTGTTGAAAAAAAACGCTTTCAGTCCTTGAACGGTAGTTTGAGTTGAATCCAACGGGGTTTGTCGGTCGTCATGTCTGGTCTGTTGTTCGATACACCCAAGCCTAACAGACGGATGGGATGCGAACTGAACTCCACTTGTTGTAGCAGTTGTTTGGCAAGTGGAAGGATGTCGTCGCTGGCACGAAGGATGTGATTGACGGTGACGCTGCGTGTGATTTGCTGGAAGTCCTGGAACTTGACCTTCAGCGTAAGCGTGTGTCCCTCAAAGTCATTCTTGGCGATGCGGCGTTCCAGTTCCAACGCAGTGTGGTAGAGTTCCGTATCGGCTGCCGACGGGTCGCTGATATCGTGGGCGAAAGTACGCTCGCAACTGACCGACTTACGTTCCCATTCCGAAACAACAGGTCGGTTGTCAATACCACGGGCGAAGCTGTAGAACACTTGTCCCATCTTGCCAAACTCATCGGTGAGGTGCGCCAACGACACCGCGCGGAGGTCTTCACCGTTGAAGATGCCCATCTTGTGCATCTTCTCAGCAGTTTTATCGCCAACACCCCATATCTTCTCCACCTTCAGTTTAGCGATGAAGTCGAGGGCGCGGTCGGGGTGTATCACGGTCAGTCCGTCGGGTTTACGCCAGTCAGAGGCTATCTTCGCCAGAAACTTGCAGTAACTGACTCCGGCTGAGGCTGTCAGTCCTGTACGCTCGAAAATGCGTTGTTTGATTTCCCTTGCGATATCAACAGCCATATCCATGCCTCGTTTGTTTTCCGTGACATCCAGAAAGGCCTCGTCGAGAGAGATGGGCTCAATCAGGTCGGTGTAGTCATGGAAGATTTGGTGCAATT
This sequence comes from uncultured Bacteroidales bacterium, assembly GCA_902773225.1. Taxonomy (GTDB): domain Bacteria; phylum Bacteroidota; class Bacteroidia; order Bacteroidales; family Bacteroidaceae; genus RUG11857. Next base: position 637 of record CACYEC010000527.1, on the reverse strand, counting down.
GTGACGATACTTCCTTGTAGCGTTGGAAATGCGGCTCCACAATAATCAACTGAGGACAGAGGCGTTTGGCTATTTGAATGGACTGAGCGGAATGCACACCGAACCGACGGGCCTCGTAACTGGCTGTGGAAACCACACCACGGTCCGCATCGTGTCCTACCGCTATCGGCTTCCCTTTCAGTTCAGGATGGTCGAGTTGTTCCACGGCTGCAAAAAACTGGTCCATATCTACATGAATCACCTTCATACCCGACGGTTTCGTTTTGAATTCACGGTTGATTTACAAAAGTAGTCATTTTATTTCTGAAATCCAATGATTTCTTCACCAAATGGCTATTCATTCAAACAAATCGCTTGCGATTTTATCTCTAATTCCTTAAATTTCATTTTATCGATTGAACATGAATTCTTTAATTCTCAAATTCGTGATAAAAAAGACACACTTTGAAATGGTCATAAATGCGATGCACCAGCGTATATGAAACTGTCAGACAATCACCTCTCAATTCCCATTTATTGAATAAAAAACATAAAGTATTTGGCAGTTTAAGGAAAAAGTGCTAATATTGTAGTTTGAAACACCTTAACTGCAAATAACAACAAAAAACAAGAATATATGTACGACAAAGAACGGGGG
>CACYEC010000526.1 GCA_902773225.1 uncultured Bacteroidales bacterium | reverse complement strand
TGGCCTGGCTTTTCTATAAGGATTATCGTCATCGTGTGAAGGCTCGCCGCTTGCTGGAACATCACCGACAGGAAGAACGTATGAACGAAGCGCGCACCCAGATGTTCATGAACATCAGTCACGAGATACGCACACCTATGACCCTTATCCTGAGTCCACTGGAGCGGTTGATGAAGATGGGTGATGACGAGGCGCACCAGACCAATTACAAATTGATTAACCAGAATGCGAAGCGCATCCTTCGGCTCATCAATCAGTTGATGGACTCGCGTAAAGCAGAGAAAGGACAACTCAAACTCAAGTACAGCAAGGTGGAACTGGTTCGTTTCGTGAAAAACCTTTATGAACTATTCACGTCTTCGGCCACGCAGAAGAACATCCAGTTCCTCTATAACCACCCCAAAGATGAGTTGTGGGCATACGTCGATGAGGCTAATCTCGACAAGATTGTGATGAACTTGTTGTCGAACGCGTTTAAGTTCACCCCTAAAGACGGACGTATAGTAGTGTATCTGAGCCATCTTGCTCAGGAAGGACAGTTCCGTATCGAGGTGACCGACACGGGATGTGGCATCAAGGAAGAGGACAAGAAGCATATTTTCGAGCGTTTCTATTCTGCGAGTGGCAATGTGGATAACTATGTGGGTACAGGAATCGGGTTGAATCTGACGAGCCAATTGGTGAAACTGCATGGTGGAACGATTGAGGTGGCTGATAATCCCGAGGGTGCAGGCACTCATTTCACTGTGACCATACCAATAGGTCTTGACCAATTGGCTCGGGAAGAGGAAGCAACTGACGTTCCTGTTATGGCAGGCGATGAACAGCCCATTTCTTACGAGGATGCGCCAAAGGAGGAGCAAAAAAGTGATTCCAACGTTGATGATGAGGTAACGGATTCTGAAGAAAATCCTGCGGTCGAGGCAGACATGGCCGATGGTCCTGCTGGTGAATCCAGTTCTTCTGGTGATACGGATAATGTTTCCGACACTGGTAATGACCGTGAATCGAATGCGCCATGGGAGCCTGTTTCTCCAGAGTCATCCTCATCTACAGTTGAATCAGGGTTGATAGATGACACCACGCCAGTGGTGTTGCCTGTGAAGAAATCGTCGGGTCCGCGCCGTTTCAATGTGGTTGTTGTAGAGGATGACGAACCCATCCGTCAGTATGTGATGAGCGAGTTGTCGCAATCGGTCAATGTGTGTGAGTTTGTCAATGGCCAGGAGGCTTGGGACTATGTGTTGCAGAATGTGGGTAAGGTTGATATGGTGGTCAGCGATGTGATGATGCCCGTGATGGACGGTATTCAACTCTGCCAGCATATCAAGAAGAATATCAACACCAGCGATATCTCTGTATTGTTGCTCACAGCCTTGGGTACAGATGAGAACCGCCTCAAAGGTTTGAATGTGGGTGCGGATGGCTATTTGTCCAAACCTTTCAACATCGACGTGCTCAAGCAGATGGTCATCACCATGCTTACCAACCGCCATCGTATGCAAAGCAAGTTTGACGGTAGTGCCGAACAAGCCGACAAGGTGGAGAACATCGACCTGGAGTCGCCCGACGAGAAACTGATGGAGCGTATCATGAAAGTGATGAACGAGAATCTGTCTAATCCCGAACTGAGTGTGGAGTTCATTGCTGACAAGGTGGGTTTGAGCCGTGTGCACCTTCACCGTAAGATGAAGGAACTCACCAGTCAGACCCCACGCGACTTTATCAAGAACGCTCGTCTGAAACAAGCGGCCAAACTGCTAAGCAACAAGCATCTAGACATCACCCAGGTCAGTTTGGCTACTGGCTTCCGGTCTATATCCTCGTTCTCCACAGCCTTTCATCAACTCTACGGCATGACACCCACGGAATATATGAAGTCATCGAAGAACAAGCGAAAAGGAAATGATAAAGGCTGAGGCCTAAGACAAAGTCAATAATAGAGACGGGGCACATCCCGTCTCTATTGGTGAAAGATATAAGCATACGATGATTAGAATTCCAACTTGAATCCTTTCCTTTTCATCTCCTCGTATTTCTCAGGATTGAACTTATAAAGGAAGGATTCTTTTCTATTGGAGAACCATTCTGTCTCGTTGAGAGGAGTCAGCACTCCGATATGTAGCATCTTGTTGTAGAAATTGCGTCGGTCGAACTTTACACCGAGAATGGCTTCGTAGAGTTGCTGCAGTTGTTTCATGGAGAACTTCTCAGGGAGCAGTTCGAAACCCACAGGCTCGAAGTGTATCTGTTCCCGCAGGGTCTGTTTTGCAGCCTCAAGTATCTCTTCATGGTCGAAAGCCAGTTCTGGTGTCGCGTCAAGGGGAAACCATTGCGCCTGTGCGGCGTCATCTCCTCCTATCACTTCCTGTATGCGAACCAATGCGTAGAAAGCGATGGTAATGACACGTTCTCGGGGGTCGCGATTGATGCTGGAGAAAGTGTGGAATTGTTGCATATAGGCGTCTTTTAAACCGGTTTCCTCCCTCAGTTCCCTGGCGGCACATTCCTCTGCCGTCTCTTTCATACCGAGGAATCCACCAGGAAGTGCCCAGCAACCCTTGAAAGGTTCTATGCCTCTCTCCACAAGCAGTACATTGAGTTTATCGCCATCGAAACCGAATATCACGCAGTCGGTGGTTACCGCAGGATGCGGATATTTGTAGTGGTATTGCAATTCTTCCATTTGTTTTCTTTCATGTAATTTTCACGCAAAAATAGTGGAAATATTTGAATGAGCAAAGAGATAATGGAAAAAAAAGCGTTTTAGGGGTGTTATTCATCATCTTTTTCTGGTATGATGGGCAAGAACCAGAGCGAGTCGATGTCATGTGCCAGTTTCAAGTCAATGATGAGTTCCTCTTCATGGAAGGGTTTTGGTATCTTCAACCGTTCCAGTTCTATCTCATTGGCATTTTTGCTGTTGACTTTCTCTATTCTCACCATCACCACTCCTGTGCCGATGAGTCCGATATCTTTGGCTGCGGCATAGGATAGGTCAATGATTCTCTTGTGTGCATAAGGCCCGCGGTCGGTTACTTTCACCACTGTGGTTTTGTTGTTTCTAAGGTTGGTCACTTTGAGCATGGTGCCGAAGGGGTATGTGCGGTGTGCGCAGGTATATGCGTTCTTGTCGTAGGTGATGCCACTGCTGGTAGGGCGTCCGTGGAAGTGGTTGGCATAGTAGGATGCAAGTCCTTCAGTCTGCGCCTTCAATGGTGTGGAGAAGAGACATAATGCAGTCGTTATGGTCAGTAAAGTTCTAAGTCTTGTGGTCATACCTTTGGCGTGTTTTCTTGATGTGAATTCAGTCTTTGGTGCAAAAATAATGAAAAAAACGGATTTTTGTATAATTTTGCATCCTGAAATAGCCAAATGTACTTGAAGATGAAGATAAAAGGACATATATGCATGCTTCTTGCTTGTGCGATATGGGGTTTGATGGCTCCTTTGGGCAAGGATGCGATGAGCAATGGTGTAGGTGGTCTTGAGATGGTCACATTCCGTGTTTGTGGTGGCGCATTGTGCTTTTGGTTGGCGTCTTTGTTCGTCAAGAACGAGGAAGTCAAGCCGAAAGACATGTTGAAGTTCTTCTTCGCGGCAATGCTTGGCATCGTGTTCAACCAGTGTTGCTATACGATCGGCTTGAGTATCACCTCTCCTGTGAATGCGAGTATCATGACAACGGTGATGCCTATCATTACGATGGTTTTGGCGGCCATTTTTTTGCGTGAGCCTGTCACGTCGAAGAAAGTCACGGGTGTGTTTCTTGGTGCCATAGGTGCTTTTGTCCTGATTACGAGCAGTAGTAGGGGAGGAGCATCGAATGAAGGCCGTCTCGCAGGTGATTTGTTATGTCTTGCCGCGCAGTTGTGTTTTGCTGTCTATCTCACCATTTTCAAGCATTTGATTGCTCGTTACACGGTCATCACTTGCATGAAATGGATGATTACCTACGCGGCTATCGTCATCCTCCCTTTCTCTTACGGTCGAATGGCTTCCTTGCCCTGGACAGAACTCACTATTGCGACATGGCTTGAGACCGCTTTTGTGGTGGTTGGCGGCACATTCCTTGCCTACATCTTCATGATGACGGGTCAGAAGGAGTTGCGTCCTACGGTTGTGAGCATGTACAATTATGTGCAGCCCATTGTGGCCTGCGCTGTGAGTGTCGCCACAGGTCTTGGCGTGTTCGGGCTTTGGCAATCAGTGGCTATTGTCCTCGTCTTCACTGGTGTTTATCTTGTCACCCAAAGCAAGAGCCGCAGAGACTTGAAAATAGAACAAAGACGATAGAAAAGTCTTGATGTCAAATGTTTCATAACAAATGTTAAATTATGGATTTTTATCCATAATCAATGCTAAAATGCATATTTTTATGGTTGTTTTTGGTGTAATTCCGCATGAACATGCAATGTTATATACAAAAATGTTTCATGGATATGACAAAATGAAACATTTGTTGAAAATGAACGTGATGTCGCCGTTGGTTACGGGTTGTACCGTCGTGTTGTATCCCAGCGTCAGTACTGTGGTGGCAGAAGCCACTACCTCCGCGCCTTCTTGTATGCTTTGGCTTAGGAGTGTGATGGTAGGGGTAGGGGTGTTGCCACCACCTTCGTCTTCATCATCGTCGCTTCCGCAAGCCGTCAGGACGAACGACATGTTGAGCGCCATCAGCGCCATGAAGAGGTAATAGGATAAATGTCTTATTTTCATTAGATAGTAAGATGTTTAATAGTTGTATTAATAGAGAAAGGACGCAATGAGATTGCGTCCTTTCTCTATATAAGTGATAGTTTATTGCAGTACTACTTTCGTCACGGTGAAGAACGCACCACAGATGACAAGACCACCGTTGTTGACCATCTCGTCAATCATGGCCTGAGTCAGAGTCACACCGAATCTGGTGTCCCCAGCCGCCAATGGATTGGCATCGTCGGTACCAGGCAGTGCGGCCCAACTACCGTTGCCAAGACGAATCTGCGACCATCCCTCCGACATGTC
>CACYEC010000525.1 GCA_902773225.1 uncultured Bacteroidales bacterium | reverse complement strand
TTGTAGCCGTCTTTCTCGACACTTTTGACCTGAGTGACAACACAAGGACCTACTTCGATAACAGTGCATGGAATGTTCTTTCCATCGACACTGAACACGGATGTCATTCCGATTTTCTTTCCTAATAATCCTGGCATTTCAAAATGAATTTAATGAATTGTTTCTCTTGTTCTTTTTGTACTAAACTTTGATTTCTACTTCCACACCGCTGGGGAGCTCAAGTTTCATCAGCGCGTCAACGGTCTTGGCTGTAGAGCTGTAGATGTCAATCAGGCGCTTGTAGGTGCAGAGCTCGAATTGCTCGCGGGCTTTCTTGTTCACGAAAGTACTGCGGTTGACGGTGAAGATGCGCTTGTGGGTTGGGAGAGGAATTGGGCCACTCACTACAGCGTCGGTTGATTTCACTGTCTTCACGATTTTCTCTGCTGACTTGTCAACCAGGTTGTGGTCGTAAGACTTCAACTTAATACGGATTTTCTGACTCATTGTTTTTTGTTGTTTTTTTGTTGTTATTAATTGAGGGGCGCGGCGTGGCGACAGGTAAGAGTCATTCGCTACGAGCGTTGGTCGCGCCCCGTTTCTTTTTGTTTAGACGAGGTCGGCACGGCCGTCAACCTCTGTCAGTACTGCCTTGGCGATAGAACTCGACACAGGAGCGTGGTGGTCGTAAACCATTGAAGAGGTGGCACGACCGGAAGTGATGGTGCGCAGTGCGGTGACATAACCGAACATCTCTGCCAGTGGTACCATCGCTTTCACAATGCGTGCGCCCGAGCGGCTCGATTCCATGCCTTCCACTTGTCCGCGGCGTTTGTTGAGGTCGCCAATCACGTCACCCATGTTCTCCTCAGGTGTCACCACCTCGAGTTTCATGATGGGCTCCATGAGTACTGGCTTGGCCTGCTGGCATGCGTTCTTGTAGGCCTGGATGGCTGCAATCTCAAACGACAACTGGTCGGAGTCCACTGGGTGGAACGAACCGTCGATGAGTTCTACCTTCAGGCTGTCCATAGGATAGCCTCCTAACACGCCGTTCTTCATGGCGCCCTCGAAGCCCTTCTGGACGGATGGGATGAATTCCTTGGGGATGTTGCCACCCTTCACCAGGTCCACGAACTGGAGTCCGCCTTCCTTGAAGTCCTCATCCACTGGACCTACCTTCACGATGATGTCGGCGAACTTACCGCGACCACCAGACTGCTTCTTGTAAACCTCGCGGAGTTGAACGTCCTTGGTGATGGCTTCCTTGTAGTTCACCTGTGGTTTGCCTTGGTTGCACTCCACCTTGAACTCTCTTTTCAGACGGTCGAGGATGATGTCGAGGTGAAGTTCACCCATACCGCTGATGATGGTCTGTCCGCTCTGCTCGTCCGTGCGTACGGTGAATGTCGGGTCTTCCTCAGCCAGTTTGGCAAGTCCTACCGACAGTTTGTCGAGGTCCTTCTGTGTCTTTGGCTCAACGGCGATACCGATAACGGGGTCGGGGAAGTCCATTGACTCGAGTACGATGGGGGCGTCCTCATCACAGAGTGTGTCGCCGGTGTGGATGTCCTTGAGACCTACCACTGCACCGATGTCGCCTGCGCTGATCACCTCCTCGGGGTTCTGATGGTTGGAGAACATCTGGAACAGGCGCGACACCCTCTCCTTCTTGCCGGAGCGTGTGTTGTAGATGTATGAGCCGGCCTGGAGCTTGCCCGAATACACACGGACGTATGTCAGACGGCCCACGTAGGGGTCAGTGGCGATTTTGAACGCCAGGGCTGAGGTCTTCTCGTCCTCGCTTGGCTTGCGGTCTTCCTCTTCCTTGGTCTGGGGGTTGGTTCCCACCACATTCTCGGTGTCGAGTGGGGAGGGAAGGAACGCGCAGGTGTAGTCGAGAAGGGGCTGAACGCCCTTGTTCTTGTAAGATGAGCCACAGAGCATTGGAGTCAGGCCCATGCTGATGCAACCCTTGCGGATGGCTGCGATGAGTTCCTCCTCGGTGATGCTCTCAAGATCGCCCTCAAGGTACTTGTTCATCAGTTCGTCGTCGTAGTCGGCGGCGAGTTCTATCATCTTCTCACGCCATTCCTCGGCCTCTGCCTGTAAGTCGGCAGGGATGTCGATGATGTCGTATTCTGAGCCCTGGGTATCGTCGTTCCAGATGATGCCCTTCATCGTGATCAAATCTACCACACCTTTGAATTTCTCCTCAGCGCCGATAGGTATCTGCACTGCGCAGGGGTTCGCACCAAGAAGTTCTTTCATCTGGTTCATGGTCTCGAAGAAGTCGGCACCGGAACGGTCCATCTTGTTCACGTAGCCGATACGGGGCACATTGTACTTGTCGGCCTGGCGCCATACCGTCTCCGACTGTGGCTGTACGCCATCAGCGGCACTGTAGGTGGCAATAGCGCCATCGAGCACACGCAGAGAACGCTCCACTTCTGCAGTGAAGTCTACGTGTCCCGGAGTATCAATCAGGTTGATTTTGTAGAGTGTGTCGTTCCACTTCCAGTGGCAAGTGGTTGCCGCTGAGGTGATTGTGATGCCACGCTCCTGCTCCTGAACCATCCAGTCCATCGTGGCTGCACCGTCGTGAACCTCACCAATCTTGTGGGTCAGTCCTGTGTAGTAGAGGATGCGCTCCGAGGTCGTAGTCTTACCGGCGTCGATGTGAGCCATGATGCCGATGTTGCGTGTGAAATGTAAATCT
>CACYEC010000524.1 GCA_902773225.1 uncultured Bacteroidales bacterium | reverse complement strand
GAAATCATCATAGCAGTTTATTACCTGTTCAGCTCTGTTTACAGCAGCTGTAGAAGGATCAATTAGATTAAATGCAGTGATACTCGCATTAATCTTTTTTTCTTTCAAGAAATCCAGCAAACATATCGTTGCTGTTCCTTGTCCACATCCCCAGTCATAAACCTCTAACTCTTGTTCAAAGATGCCCTCAGATAGAGGCAGGCATCTAAACGCTGTATCCAGTTTGGCCTTATGCATCTTGCCAAAGCTATGAAGATACATATTGAGATGATCTTCATCGTCTAATATGCCAGTGCCTCGCTTCAAGTCATTATATAACCTGCTGCGCTGCATATTGTCAGTTGGGAGCAATGACTGTGCAGTACTTCTCATTCCGTGGAATGAGATATTTCCTCTATTTCTGAATGTATCTATGAATGGCATAGCTATTTCCCAGTAATCGTATCAGAAAATTTGTTTTGTTGGTGACGTTTCCAATTCTCTATCGCCAACTGTTTTGTTGTGTTGGCATAGCAGTATTCACAAAGATGGGGACAAGTATTATATTCGCCAATATCTTTTGAAGCCATGCATTCGCAGAACTGACGCTGGCCGGGGTCTTTCTTGTGAGTACTTATGAAGTAGTGATTTTCAGGAAGTAGAATAGCACCTTCAGGTAAAACAGAATCGCCGAATAGAGTAGGAGCCGGAACATCCTCAACCTTAACTTTCATGTATTCCATCAGCTCCTTGTCATCCCATGCTAAACGGGCGATGAGGTCACCATCGATGCAGCGATTATGAAGAATGCCATATTGGGCAATATCTATTTTCTCACCACAGGTTGCTAATTGAAAATCCCATCTTCTGTCGCGATTCATTGTAGACAGTTTTGCCGCGAACTCTTCCATTTGCGAAGTATCCCATTCGTGGTATGGTATGCCATTAGCTTCAAGGTTATGTTTTACTTTCTTATATAGGGCTATGTCTGCATAGCTAAACACAAGCTTTTCAGTATAATCTTTTAGTTGGTCGCCTATGTTTTGGATTTTTGAAAGTAACTCTTCGATGTTGATGTCATCAGTTAATATCATGGGATCAAAGCGCCAGATAACGGCACCTTTACCTAGTTTTTTAACTAATAATTTGAAGGTTTCTATTCTCTTGGCTAGAGGCGGAACTTTTTCAAGTTTCTCCTGTTCATAGTCGTTCAAAGTATATTGGATATAGCATTTGATATTTCTTTCCTTAAGCAAGTGGAGATATGGCAACAAAGGCTCGGGGTTCTTTGACCAGAAGACGATGAATCGCGTTTGTTCATATGAGACATACGATTTGACACCATTAAAGGGGTTAGTCCATGCTGAATACCCTTTTTCCAAACGGTCAAAGAACCAGTCGGCATAGAACGCCGGTATATCCGTACTTCTACTAGCCGACACGATGATGGGAGCCTGTGCTTTCACAGGCTGCCCATCAATGATGATTTCTGTATATTTCCAAGATGCCATATATAGCTATTCCTTAAAGACAATGAGATAATAGAAATCTTCTTCGTTGGGAAGATTGTTTATGATGAATGCAACCAACTTTCCACCTTGACGAGTTATCTGGAATAAAGAAACATATTCTTTCCCGCTTGTCTTTGCTGCAAAAGAGTTTCCGATTTCTGCAGAAGCAAATTCATTCCCTTGTGGATCTGAATTATAAGAGAATGACGGATTAAACGAAGGGTTGGATTGAAGAATACCCTTCTGCTTTAATTCTTCAATATTGCTTATGTCAAACGTTGTGACACCATCAGACTCCTTTCTTACAATGTATGCTTCAGCAGAAGGAGAAATCTTTATCTCCTGGCCTTGGCCATTATAGGGCTGTTTAACAACCTGTATCGATGAGAATTTCAAATTGAAGGTAAAACCTTGCGCAACTGCACTGATAGATACATTATTGTTAAATGGCCTGTTGTTGGTTACTTTAGCAGTAGATTTCTCTTGTGTGGATTTCATATATTCAAGGCGTACGTTCCTATCATACATGTGAAGCTCACATTTCTCAACAACTCCATTCTTATAATAAACGATAAAGCCATAGTCGCTATAGTCTACTTCCTGCCAGCCAAACGGAGATTGAGCCTCGATTGGGAATCCACGCAGTTCTACAGATGAATCAGTCTTGCGCACAACTTTCATGGGTTTATCTGACATATTAGGCTTGCCAAGATCATCATTGTAAATCTTAACGATATATCCTACACCTGGCTGTAACCTATAACCAGGACATCCGTTGGTGTTCTTGACAACCGAAACAGTT
>CACYEC010000523.1 GCA_902773225.1 uncultured Bacteroidales bacterium | reverse complement strand
GACAATGACCAACGAGAACGAGACGCTCGACGGCATGGGCTATCGTTTGGAGAAAGACGTCAATTTCCGCGACGGTTTTGTCAACGATAAGGAAATTGTACCTAACGACCATTTCGAGTGGGGAGCAGTCGAGGAAGATGTAAGCATCAACGGCTATAATCCCACTAAGGTGGCCAATGAGAACCTTGAGTTCATGTCTATCCAGTTGGCTGGCAACGGTATCACACTGGAAGCCGGTGGAGGTCTGAAATCTTCCAGCAACGAGCGCTGGATTGTGGTGAACGAACTGCGCGAAGGCCAGATTATCGCTTTCGACATCTCCGACACCAACGACACCACGCGTTTCGTGCCTAACTCCAACGCTTGCAACAGCAAGACTGGCTGGGCCGACACATGGGTGGAACCACTTATCGTTGAGGCCATCTCTGGCGAAGTTCATGCCATTCAGGAACTGGCTCAACAAGAGGTGGATACTTACCGCTACTTCAAGGTCATCAACTCGGGTTCTATGTATGCCAAATTCAACGGCAAAGGTAGTTCCAACTACATCTACCGTATGCAGATTTGGACTCCTAAGGGCGAGGATGAAGTGGTGACACCTCCAACACTCAAACTGGGTATGGTCGATGGCACACGTCGAGGCGTGGAATTCAAGCACGGCGTTTCTACTCTCGGCTCTGAATGTACCACTTGGTGGGGTGTTGTAGAACAAGGTGAGTACGCTCTATACACTGAAGACACCGACGAGATTGACCATATGGAGTACACCTACCAACTCGACGAAGAAGGAAACCAAATGCTCGACGAAGAGGGAAATCCTATCATCCTCGAGGAGACTCCTGTCTATAAGCAGGTGCTTGTACCTGTTGAGGGTGCTTACGGCGACCGTCAGTATGTGGAGTCTGACGGATATGAGATTGTTGACGACGGTGACGATGTGGACGGCGACGGCTACGTGACCATTGCTGCCGCTTCTGTTTCCGCTAATGGTGCCTTCTCCGAAATCGTTACGCTGAAACTGGCTGTAGGCGAAGTACAGCTCAACGCTCCTACCCTCTCTCTGACAGCTCTGTCTGGTAACACACGCACTTATACACTCGGGTGGACCAACAACACACTTTGCGGTGAGCCATACAGATTCATCGTGGAAGTGGATGAGGAAAACGAGTATGAGTTTGAGAATGAAGGCATCGGTCAGACTTTCGACACCAAGGAAAGCATCAAGGTGACAGTACGTGTTGACGGTTATACCGACGGTATCAACGAGATGGACGAACTCGACCTGGAGAACACAGAAGTGAGCAAGAAAACTGTGGGCAACAACCAGAGCGAGGAACACAACTGGGACTTCCAGACCCTTTCTGAGGACGCTCTTAACAAAATCAACGGTAAGATTATCGATTACTATGTGCTGTTGGATGACGAAGAAAACGAAATCAAACGTTACACCGTGGAGCAGTACGACAATGGTGAAGTACCCGATGAGGAGTACGACAAACTCGTCAGCGTACAGAAGTATTTCGGTTGGGATGGTGCCGACTCACGTAATGCCGCCCGTCACTGGAGAACTTGGGTTGCTGAGTACTACGTGAATGACGATGGTGAGACCACCGACTCTATCCTCAGCACATCTTACGCTCAAGACCAGACAGGTATCTTCGACGGTCTTGTGGTTGACAACTCTCACCCCAGTTACAGTACTATCGCTGTGTTCAACGACGGAAGCGGTATCTACTTCATGTCGAAAGGTACAGTACAAATCGCTGACGTTCTGTATGGTGAGTATGTAGGCGTGACCACCAATGGCGGTACAACCATCTACAAATGCGAGAACGCTGAAGGTGGCTTCACATTCGATGTGCCTAACGGTGCTTACCTTCACAACATCGACATCTACACTTACAATGACCTGCCAATACCTGACGGCATCCAGCAGATTGCAACTGCCAAGAAGGTGGACGGCAATGTCTATAGCATCGACGGACGCATCGTCAACCGCAATGCTTCGCTCAACGGACTCCAAAAGGGTCTCTACATCATGAACGGCAAGAAGTACATGGTGAAGTAATAAAAAGCATTGCAAGAACACAACGTTCGCATATTAAAATCGTGTCGCATCCGTTTGGGTGCGACACGATTTTAATTTCACCAGTTCACCATTGGTTTACCACTGGCTCAGGTCATTCATATTTTCCACCATGTCTTGAATGGATTTGTCAACCAAAGGGAAGAAATCAAATCCTGTGATGCGTTCCACCTCGCGGACGCTATTCACATAGTCGTGTTTTTTGCCGTCAAGGGCTGTGTTCTTGCAGATGAATCCAATCGCCTTTGGACGGACGTCGAGACAAAGCACCACCTTGAAAAAAGCATCTGGAACAGCTACTTTATTGGGACCGATAGTCTTTAACTCGTTCTTTTTATAAAAAATGGGACCGCATACGATATAAATCTCGCCATATTTATTCGCCCATTGACGGCACAGCATCTCTATTTGGTTCCACATACCCGTGTTGAGCGCTTGGTGTTGAGGGCAGACATTGGTCAGCAAGAAGGTGTCGTACATCGCCTTGAAACTCCATTTGTTGTCGCCTGCCGGACATAGGTGGCCACGACTCCAGCCACTTCCCTTGTAGTCTTGCGGTGTGGCACGCGGAATCGGCACTTCGGTATCCTCCATGAAATTCTGCAAACGCTTTTGTGGACCTGTCGTGTGGTCGCGCGTCAAGCGCCATGCCACATAATTGGCTAACCGTAAGTCTTTATTGTAACCTATGATGTAGCCTTCTCTGTAGAAGACTTTGTTCTCTACACGTTTAGGCACATGAGGCTCTTCGAATGGCTGCTGCGCGGTGGCATGAAGCACCACAGACAGAAGCAAACAAAGGAAAAGGTAACAACGACTATAAGAACGCATGAACGGCATGTTTGTCAATGAGTTAGAATGTTATAAAATAGTAGAGACGGGGTACGCCCCGTCTCTATAAACGTTGAGGATACTTTTAGTTGAAGATATCGGACAACTCCTCGAGCGCGCCTTCAACCTCGTCTTTGAGATCCCCAAGGTTTTCGAGTAAATCACTGATTGATGACTTGGCGAAAATGGCCATGCACTTGCCTTTCATCTTGCGAATCTGCTTCTTCTGGTCCTTGGTGTACTCCGACTTGTACTTGTCCACCTCTTTGCAAATCTCCTTGTACTCATCAGCGGCCTCTTCCCACTGTGCTTCATCATAGGATGAACTCTTATTCTCCAATTGTTCAGTGAAACGCTCCAGGCGGTCGTAAGCCATCTGCTTCTTGTCGCACGAGGACAACAGAAGCGTGAAACACAGCATCAATGCAGATGCAAAAAAGAACGAATACTTTTTCATTGTTAATTCTGGTTTTTATAGTGTTGATAATTATTGATTTTTAGACATTGATGTATAAAAGGGATTCCATAGGGAAATAAACCCTCGGGAAACATCTGCAGTCAAACAGCGAGAGTATCCCACTGCCAACTTTAATGTTCATTGATATAGATAACAACTCACTGCTTTTTCTATCAATAGATTTTCTTTTTCCCCATTTCAGTGAGGAACTGTTGGTAGCAGGAGTCGAAATCGGTGAGGATGGAGTCTATCTCCTTGTCGCCCGTCTCACATTGGAGATCAGATGCCGTGACATCGTGTAAGTCTTCCATTCGCTTAATCATCTCAGCAAGTGTGATGCGTGCGATGTCCTCGGCTGGCTGGTAGGTTGATTCGTCTTCCGACTTGGCTGTGATATTCTCGCTGAGGATATTCACACTTGTGAGTTGTGTGAGCAGCTCTTTGATGATGCTGATGGGATAGTTCGTCGCCTTTTTAATGTCGAAAGAAGTCATGGGCGACTCTCCGTTTGCAAAACGCTTGAAAATCATCTTCAGTATCACAGCACTCATGCGCATACGCTCGCGGTGGCTGACATGGCTCGACTGGAGGTTGAACATGAAGTCCTCGTGGTTCTGGCTGGCATAATTGTACTGAGCGAAGAAAAGGATGATGTACCAGACAAACAACATCCAGAGCATGAAAAGTGGCAAGGCGGCAAGAGAACCATAGATTCGGTTATAACTGGAAAGCAGAATCTGGCCGTGTACATAGACGTACTGGAGCGCAGACATAAAGAGACTTGCCAGAATGCCAGGCAAAATGGCTGTCGAAACACGAACTCGTGTGTTGGGTATCAGCACATACATGCAGATGAACACCAATGTCATGAAAAGGAAAGGCGATATTTGAATCAAGAACTTTGACATCGGTCCAAGCATCTCGTAACCCTGGAGACTGTTAGCCACATTATATGAAAAAATGTTGATGCCCGAGATGATGATAATGAGTATGGGAAGGATGAAAAGCATCGCTACATACTCGGTAAGCATACGCTTGAGCGGACGGTATGTATCAACATCCCATATCATATTAAACACATGCTCCACATTGCGGATAAGCATCGTAATACTGTAGAGCATCAGGATGATACCGAAACCTATCACCACATACCCTTGGGCGTTGGTGAGATAAGACTTCGAAAGATTGAGCACTTCCTCGGCAATCTGGGGCTGTGAGGAGAACACATCACGAACACTATTCTCTATATAACTGCCAAAACCAAAGCCCTGAGCGATGGCGAAAAGAAGGGCTACCATCGGAACGATGGCAAAGATGGTACTGAATGCAAGAGATGTGGCGTAATCAATCAATTCTTTTTTGATGAAAAGACGCCCAGCTGTGTATAGTTGGCTACAACCTCGCTTCACCAAGCGTACGAACCAGTTGTCATGGTCGTTCATCCACATGCCTTTGTCGATGAACATCGACACATAGTCACGGAATTTCTTAATCTTGGCCATAGGCGAAAAGAATAAGGTTTATAAGGTGATGTTCACAGCAACTATACGCTCTTTATCGAACAGAGGGATGATGTCGCCTTTGATGTCTCCGATATGCACCACACTGTAGGGTGACAGGTTCACATTCTTCAACACAAGCACAAAGGCATTCCACAGGCTGAAATAATACACAGAACCTGAACGGATACGTGAAGTGGCGCCCTCATTATCATCCACAAGTGGTTCCTGAAGCGTGCATGTGAACTCATTACTGAGCGAGCGAACCAACCTGATTTGCAAGGGTAATTTATGGTAGAAATCCAAAGCGGTCGGATTGTCTTCCAACTCCAATGTAAAAGTCTGGTTTTTAATTTCTATCTGTGTTGTCATAAACATCTAATAATACGCATTGGAAATGAGTGAATCATTCTTTTGCTTTGCATGAATAGAAATATATAACGAGAATTCAACTATATAACGAGAATTCAACGAACTGACGTCTTTTCTTGATAGTTCTTTTCTCTTTTCTGCAAATTTACACAAAAAAAGCGATACTGTGTCTTTTTGTCCAATTTTTATTCAACAAAAGCCACTTTTAGGGTAAATACTGCAATTTTCATTCCGAAATAGAACAATTATGAAGTCGCCACAATCAATTTTTGACACTTATTTTGGCGAAAAGCATCGTTTAATACAAAAAAACACTAATTTTGCAACATGATACTGAAACAACTGAGCATACTCAACTATAAGAACATCCCTGAGGCTGAAATGACTTTCTCGCCCAAAATCAACTGCCTGATAGGCAGTAACGGCGAGGGGAAGACCAACATTCTTGATGCCATCTATTTCCTGTCGTTCACCAAAAGCGCCAGCAATGCCATCGATTCCATGAACGTCAGACATGGAGAGGAGGTCATGATGGTGCAAGGCATTTATGACCTCAACGGAACGGACGAGACTGTGAACTGCGCCATGAAAATCCATCAGAGAAAACGACTGATGCGCAACAAGAAAGAGTATAAGCGACTCACAGAACACATCGGACTGTTGCCGCTAATCATGGTCTCGCCCAACGATATCTACCTTGTCAGCGGTGGAAGCGAGGAAAGGCGCAAATTCATCGACGGACTCATCTCGCAACTACACCCCGACTACCTGAACCTGCTATCCCGTTACAACCAAGCACTCACTCAACGCAATAAACTGCTGAAACAAGATGAGGAACCCGATATCACACTCATGGAGACCTACGAGGAAATCATGGCTGACACAGGGGAACAAATTTATGAACGACGAAAGGCACTCATCGAACAACTCATTCCAGTCTTCCAACACTACTACAAACGCATCGCAGGTGACAAAGAAACCGTGAACCTCAACTACACCAGTCACTGCGAAAGAGGAAAACTCATCGACATCATACAGCGCGACCGAACTAAAGACCGTATCGTGGGGTACTCGCTTCACGGCATCCACAAAGACGAACTCGAGATGACCCTCGACGGATATCCTCTCAAGAAAGAAGCCTCACAAGGACAAAACAAAACATACCTTGTCGCCCTTAAACTCGCGCAGTTCGAGTTCCTCAAACAAACTGGCAGTCACACCACCCCGCTCTTGTTGCTCGATGACATCTTCGACAAACTCGATGCAAAACGCGTAGAGAGCATTGTCAACCTTGTTTGCGACAACCAATTCGAACAAATCTTCATCACAGACACCAACCGAGAGAATCTCGACAAAATCCTACAGCGGACTACCAATGACTTCAAAATCTTCACAGTCAGAAATGGCGAAGCCTTCAATCATGAACCATAGGGCAAACCAAGATTTACGAGGAAAGACTAAGATAAGGTAACTTCTAAAAATCGCTTGCGATTTTATCGATAATTCCATAAAACTCTTAATGTCAGCAGAATAATAATTCGATAATTCAATAATTCGTGACAAATAGAATATCCCATAAACTAATCTGACTATTTCAATTAGTAAAATAGTTCAATAAGTCCAATTACTTCAAGCAACACTTTAATAAAATATAGCAACACATTAACTATCAACTAATTATCATTGTTAAATGAAACGAAGCAATACGGAAAGTCTCGAGCAACTGATTCATGTCTTCCTGAGAGAACAAGGACTTGAAACACCTTATAATGAATACAAACTGGTGAACGCATGGCCAGAAATAGTGGGTGAAGTGATTTCGTCATATACAGGCAATATTTACATCAAAAACCAGATACTTCATGTAGATATCAAATCGCCAGCATTGCGTCAAGAACTGCTCATGCGACGTTCGTCGCTGAAAGACAAACTCAACAATCATGTCGGCGCACAAGTCATCACAGACATTGCCTTCCACTGACCTGATTGTCATTGGAAAAGCAGAAAAAACACATTTCAAGAACTTTTTTTCTGATTTTATCATGTTTATTGCGGAAAAACCTGTAAATTTGCATGTTTTTTGTGGATAGACGGCAGAAATGCGCCCGCTTTAGACACAAAATCCACTAAAATCTTGACAAAACAGTAACAAGAATTAATTAGTGAAACTATTCCAATTAGTGAAACTAACATCATCATCCCAAATTCAAGGAATATAATCAAAAAACAACAAATAAAAAAATGGCAAACACTAAAAAAATCAAGGTAAGGACAAAGACCGAGAAAAAAGAGGAAGAAGCCATCGGACTTGACATCCAATTGTCAAAGTCGGAGGCATTCATTGAGAAGAACTTGAAGACCATTCTTATAGGTCTTGTAGCAGTCATCATCATCGTCGCTGGTTGGTTCATCTGGAAAAACCACATGAACAGCGTGGAAAAAGAGGCTCAAGCCGCTATCCGCACCAGTCAGACACTCTTCGGACAACAGCAGTGGGAAAACGCTCTCAAAGGCGACGGAGCCAACAACATCGGTTTCGAGCGCATTATTGATCAGTACAGCGGTACTAAGACTGCCAACCTTGCCAAACTTTATGCGGCAATCTGCTATGCCAAAACAGACAAATACGACGAAGCTATCAAGTATTTCGAAGATTTCTCTCCCAAGAGCGACCAGATGATTTCTCCCGCCGCCATTGCAGCACTTGGCAACTGTTATGTGGAGAAAGGCGAAACAGCCAAAGGTGCAGAGACACTTGTGAAAGCCGCAAAAACTGCAGACAATGACGCAGTTAGCCCTGTTTTCCTCATGCAGGCAGCCAACCTCTACAAGTCACTGAACCAGAACGACAAGGCTATTGAACTATACAAACAAGTAAAGGACAAGTACTTCCGTTCGCCACTCAGTTCTCAGGTGGATAAATATATTGAAGAACTTTCTAAATAAATGGCTACAAGCAATCATAATCTCTCCGACTACGATGTCAATGCCATCCCTTCTGCCCAGGGGATGAAATTCGGTATCGTGGTAAGTCAGTGGAACGACAACATCACCGGTGCACTGCTTAACGGCGCGGTGCGTACGCTCAAGGTCAACGGAGTGTCCGACAACGACTTTTGCGTCATGAGAGTACCTGGCAGTTTCGAACTGACCTATGCCGCTCAGCAGATGGCAAGAACTGGGGTTGACGCTGTGATAGCCATAGGCTGTGTCATCAGGGGGGACACACCCCACTTCGACTACATCTGTGAAGGCACTACCAATGGCCTCGCCTATCTCAATGCCTCGCAGGATGTGCCAATCATCTACGGCTTGATTACCACCAACAACATGGAACAAGCTCTTGACCGCTGTGGGGGACGTTTAGGAAATAAAGGCGACGAAGCCGCTGTGACTGCCATTCAGATGGCTGATTTCAGACGCAAAGTGAGAGAACAGCAAAAATAAGCATTTAGAATCAACTGGCACTTCACTATAGGAACAGTAATAACTGTAGACGTTAGAAGCCACGGAAACTAAAGTTGCTTGATTATTAGAGACCGCAAATCGATAAAAAATCGATTATGCGGTCTTTTTTTATGCCTGAGAGACAGACTAACGAAGAATTATTCGTAAATTTGTAAGTTGAATAAAACTACAATTAAAACCATCTGCCTATCATTAAGAGAATAAGAAAAATAGCGATTTACACCGCCATCGTCCTTATCGCCCTCTATTTCGGGTTAATATTGATGCTCAGTATGCCGTTCGCACAGCATGCTATAGGAGATTTTGTGGCTCACGCTTTGTCCGACAAACTACACACAGATGTCAGTGTGGGAAGCGTAAGAATTGGTTTGCTCAACAGAGTCATCATCGACGACATCGACATCAAGGACCAAAACGGCAAAAACCTTCTCAAGGTGTCACGAGCCACCGCCAACATAGAGTTGCTTCCACTCTTCGATGGTCAGATTGTGGTCAATACATCGCAAATTTTCGGACTCACGGCAAGGTTACATAAACCGACTAAAGACGCACCAGCCAATTACCAGTTCATCGTCGATGCACTCCAGAGCGACGACCAAGAGCCATCCACACCCATCGACCTGCGCATCAAGTCGTTTATTCTCCGAAGAGCCAACATCTCATGGGACATAGAAGACGAAACGTTGAATGCCGACAAGTTCGACATCAACCACTTGGACTTCAAAAACATCAATGTCACTTTGTCTGTGAAGCACATTACACCCGACACGCTTAACCTGGTGCTACGGCGATTCAATGCAGAGGAAGCAAACTCATCGCTCACGCTTACCGATATGCGGTTGAAGGTGGAAGCCAGCAAACAGCAAGCCTTGGTGACTGGAGTCAGCATCCTAATGCCAAGGTCGGAACTCAATACCGACAGCCTCCTGCTGACATTCGACAAACAAGGCGACAAACTGAAAGTGAACTACTCCGCTCAAATAGATAACACCTTCATTACCCCATCCGACCTCGCACCACTGATACCAGCGCTACGGACGCTCGACAACACCTACAACGTCCAGGCCACAGCCAAAGGCAACGAAACAGACATCGAGAAGTTTCAACTGAAACTGTTCACCGAAGACAACAACATTACACTTCAGACCCAAGGCAGCCTGGCCGGCATAGGCACAGATAACCTCTACGCTGAAATACCCGAATTCCATTTCGAAGCCAAGCGTGACAACATCAACGAACTAATATCCACACTTGAACTTGACCCTGGCATCTCAGAGAAAGTGAAAGCACTCGGCGATGTCGATATCGATGCCAGCATGAACAAGACTGGCGACGAGATAGAATGCCAAGCCATTATAGCCACATCCGTTGGCAATATGGAAGTGTCCGCCTTCGCTGACATGGGCGACAACATCCTTTTGGAATCCACATCGCTGACTGCCAGCGACCTTGACTTACAAGAACTGCTCGACAACGAGGATTTCGGAAAAGCAAGTTTCGACATCTCGCTCCAGGGCGACTACGACACACGGTCTAAGTCTATAGGAAACATGGAAGCGGAAGCAAAGGTCACTCGGTTGACATACAAAGGTTATGAGTACAACGACATCAGTCTGAAAGGGAACAAAAATGGTGACATTTATACTGTTGATCTCACCAGTAACGACAACAATGCCCAATTGACACTTCAAGGACATTACGACAGGAGCAACCTTGAGCAGCAAAAGGCTGTGGGCACCATCCAACTGACCAACCTCAACCCCTACGCACTGCACCTCGACTCAGAAAACCCCATAACAACCTACGCCATGAGACTACGTGTCAACACCAGTGGCAAGGATTTCAACTCCATGA
Organism: uncultured Bacteroidales bacterium; assembly: GCA_902773225.1. Classification (GTDB taxonomy): domain Bacteria; phylum Bacteroidota; class Bacteroidia; order Bacteroidales; family Bacteroidaceae; genus RUG11857. Next base: position 6,798 of record CACYEC010000523.1, on the reverse strand, counting down.
CAGGTACAATCGGCATTGACTCCCTCCATGTCCACAAAGGAGAACAAACATACCAACTTCATCATATCGCACTCAATATCATTCCCGATGAGGACAACAAGAAGAACATCTACGTCGGTAGTGACTTCCTCAACGGCGGTATCTATGGTGCCATCAACTACACAGACATCGTCGCCAGCATACACAACCAGATGCACGACAAGATGCCCTCATTCTTCAGCAAAAAACACCCCACGAAGAACAATTTCACTTTCAAGTTCGACCTGATGTATAACGATTTCCTGAACAGCATTGTCGAACTGCCTATCGAGACACGCAAACCCGTACATCTCAGTGGTTATGTCAACGACCTTGACAACACCATGCAAATCAATATCGACACACACAGGTTCATCTACGACGACAGCCGATACGACTCGCTGAAAGTGGCGCTCAACAACGACATCGGACTACTATACTGCGACGTGCACTTCCGAAGGAGACAAGAAACCGCCACCAGCGATGTGCAGATTTCTGGCGTGGTGAACAACAACCAACTGGAGAACACCCTGTATTGGACTGATGTGAACCATCCCGACCGCAACGGAGTCATCAACACACTCACAACCTTTGCCGACAGCCTTGGAAAACTGAAAACCACCATCGCTTTCAAAGAATCGACCTTGACATACAATGACAAGAAATGGACGATTCATCCTTCATCTGTCAATATCTTCGGCAAGGAATTTCATGTCAACAACATATATGTGAACAGTGGTGACCAGTATCTGAAAGCCAGAGGCAAAATCTCGAAGTCGCCTACAGACACACTTTTTGTGAACCTCAAAGACGTGGATGTCAACTATGTCACCAATCTTGTGGACTTCCATTCGGTGGAATTCGACGGACTGGCCTCGGGACAAGCCGTTATCAGCCGTGTTTACGATGACACTCCCGACATCGACGCTTTCTTTCGAGTAAAGGATTTGTCCTTGCAGACTGGTGTGTTGGGCTTTGCTGAAATCCACGCACAGTGGGACAAGGAGGTAAACGGAATCGGCCTGAAAGGCCACATCGTTGACCATGGCGGTGAGAATGTGACCGATGTCGATGGTTTTGTGTCTCCAGGCGACAACAAAATCGACTTGATGATTAATCTCGACAAAACCAATATCGGATGCCTCAACGGATTCATCGGTTCCATATTCCGTAATATCTCCGGCACTGCGTCCGGCTACATCAATGTGGTGGGACCACTCAACGACATAGGGCTGATAGGCGATGTCTCCCCACACGCCACACTCACATTGAGAGCAACAGGTGTCACCTACCACACCTTGGGCGACACTTTGAGACTGAGACCCTACAATTTCCTGTTCCAAGACATGCGGTTGACTGACAATAGGAACAACATGGCTGTGATTAACGGTAATGTCGGACATGGCAACCTCAAGAACTTCAGTTACACGTTCGACATGAACTTCAACCAACTTTGCTGTTATGAGGAACACGAGTTCAACTCCGACAAGTTCTACGGCACGGTCTATGCTGACGGCAACCTGCACCTGACAGGAAGCGACGGCCATCCACTCAACATCACCGCCAATGTCAGCCCCACACGAGGCAGTGTTTTCGCCTATGATGCGGCATCGCCCGACGCACTCACCAACACGTCTTTCATCACCTACCGTGACAGAGCACTCCTACAGTCCACTATTGATAAGGATTTCTTCTATAAGAAAAATCATGACAGTGAAAGTGAAGGAACAGATGACGACGACGATGACTTCATTGCCGACAATCAGGAAGACATGCCCGAATACACAGGCGACATCTTCATCACTTTCAATGTGAACATTAACCCCAACTGCGAAATCAAACTGCGCATGGACAACACCCCGCAAGACGATGCCTACATGACCACCTACGGCATTGGCAACATTACTTGCCAATATTACAACAAGGGGCCGTTCACCATGTTCGGAAACTACGACATACAAGGCGGAAAATACCGCATGTACCTGCATGACATCATCTTCCGCGACCTCGAACTACAGGAAGGTAGCCGTGTGGCTTTCAACGGCAACCCATTCGACGCCAACATACACCTGCTATGCCACCACACACTGCCAGCAGTGCCACTAAGCGACCTCGCTGTGACAGGTGGCAACCAGAACAATAAGGTGAAGGTGGTATGTATCCTCGACATCACAGGTAAACTGGGCAACATGAACTTCAACTTCGACCTCAGCCTGCCCAATGTCAGCGAGGAAACCCGGCAACTCGTCAGAAGTATGATTAGCACCGAAGAGGAGATGAACACCCAACTCATCTACCTTCTGGGGTTAGGGCGTTTCTATTCATCTGAATATGCTCGTGCCACCAACAACAGCACCTCGTCTGGAGCCATGAGTTCGCTACTTTCATCCACACTCAGTGGTCAAATCAACCAGATGCTTTCCAATGTCATAGGTACCAACAGCAACTGGAACTTTGGCACGAGCCTCTCCACTGGTGAACGAGGATGGGGGGACATGGACGTGGAAGGTGTGCTTTCGGGACGACTGCTTGACGACCGTCTGCTCATCAACGGAAACTTCGGATACAGGGAAAACTCCATGAAGCGCAATGCCTCCTTCGTCGGAGACTTCGACCTGAGGTGGAGACTGCGCGAGAACGGTAACACCTTCCTCAAGGTATACAATCAGACCAACGACCGTTACTTCACCAAAGCCACCCTCACCACTCAGGGCATAGGCATCACCTATCAGAAAGACTTCGAGCATTTCAGCGACCTGCTCAAAAGACAGAGGCGCAAAGAGGCATGGGAAAAGGCAAAGGAATAAAGACCTTAAAGACCCTAAGGGCTTTAGAGACCTTAAGGACTTTAGATACAAAAAGAACTAATCATTAAAAAAACAAGATATTATGAATCACGGTTTTGTAAAAGTCGCAACCGCTGTCCCACTCACCAAGGTGGCAGACTGCGAATACAACGAGTTTCAGGTTCAAAGCATCATCACACGCGCCGAAGGGCAGAAAATCGAGGTGATATGCTTCCCTGAAATGTGCATGACAAGTTACACTTGTGGAGACCTATTCACTCAACAACTTCTGATTGACAGTTGCGAGAATGCCATTCTCAAACTGCTGGAGGCTACTCGCACCTTTAATATCATATCCATTATCGGAGCGCCAGTGGCATATAAACATACGCTTCTAAATGCGGCTATTGTCATGCAACATGGTAAAATTCTTGCTGTTGTACCTAAAAGTTACCTGCCCAACTACCATGAGTTCTACGAGCAACGATGGTTCACTTCCGGTTTTGATATCCAGGACGCCACAGTCGTTCTTTGCGGTCAGGTTGTGCCCATCGTCCGCAATGCCATCTTCACCACATCACAGATGCGATTCGCTGTGGAAATCTGCGAGGATGTGTGGTCGCCCATTCCACCCAGTTGTCATTTGGCACTGAAAGGAGCAGATGTCATCTTCAATCTCTCGGCCGACGATGAGAGCATCGGCAAGCATAAATACCTGTGTTCGCTCATCGCTCAGCAGTCAGCCCGTTGCATCTGCGGTTATGTATTCTCTTCCTCTGGTTTCGGAGAATCAACCCAAGACTTGGTGTTCGCTGGCAATGGACTGATCTACGAGAACGGCAAACAACTGGCACGAAGCGACCGATTCTCCTTCGAGGAGCAAATCATCGTCTCAGAAATAGATGTGGAGCGAATCCGTGCCGAACGACGAATGAACACCACTTTTGCCGAGAGTGCAAGAAAGGATTGCACCAACGTCACCTTCATCGACTGTCCAACTGTAGTGCCAGAAGACTTCCAACTCACCCGATATGTGGCTCCCTTCCCCTTTGTGCCTACTGGCAGTGAACTTGACGACCGTTGCGAAGAGATTTTCGCCATTCAAGTGGAGGCACTTGCCAAACGCATTGTCCACACCAATGTCGCCACGCTCGTGGTAGGAATATCTGGAGGTCTTGACTCCACACTGGCACTGCTCGTATGTGTACGAACCATGGATCGCCTCAAACGTCCACGAAAAGACATCGTGGCCATTACCATGCCTGGGTTCGGCACCACCGACCGCACCTATAACAATGCTGTGGCACTCATGGAATCGCTCGGGGTGACGATGATGGAAATCAGCATCAAGGAAGCATGCCTCCAGCATTTCAAGGACATAGGACATAATCCCAACAACCATGACGTGACCTATGAGAACTGTCAGGCACGAGAGCGTACACAGATTTTGATGGACATGGCTAACAAGGTGAATGGTTTCGTGGTGGGTACAGGCGACTTGTCAGAACTGGCGCTTGGTTGGTGTACTTACAACGCCGACCACATGTCGAACTATGGTGTCAACGCTTCCATCCCCAAAACATTAGTTCGTCACCTCGTCAGGTGGGTGGCCAACACATGCATGGACGATAAGTCGAAAGAAACACTTATGGACATCATCGACACCCCTATCAGTCCTGAATTGCTACCTGCCAACGAGAATGGTGAGATTGAGCAAAAGACAGAAGACCTCGTCGGACCATACGAACTGCATGACTTCTTCCTCTACTATTTCCTGCGCTTTGGCTTCCGACCATCGAAGATTTTCTATCTCGCACAAATCGCTTTCGATGGCAAACACAAGAACGCCTCGCAATACGATGACGCCACCATCAAGAAATGGCTCAAGACCTTCTGCCGTCGTTTCTTCACCCAACAGTTCAAGCGTTCCTGCTTGCCCGATGGCCCTAAGGTGGGTAGTGTGGCGCTGAGTCCACGCGGAGACTGGCGTATGCCAAGCGATGCCAGTTACGCGCTGTGGGTCAAGGAATGCGAGAATTTGTAAGCCTAAAAAACTTAAAATACTATAAGAACTATAGATACTATAGACGCTATAGATGAGAAGGTGCTAATTTATGCGGATACTGCTAATAGGAGAATACAGCAATGTGCATTGGACGCTGGCAGAAGGCTTGCGCACTTTAGGACATGACGTGACGGTAGCGTCCGACGGTGACTACTGGAAGGACTACCGTCGCGACATCGACCTCAAACGCAAGTCACTGGGAAAAGTCGATACAGCCACATTCCTTTTGCGTCTTGCCTGGCTGTTCCCCCGTTTCCGAGGCTACGATGTGGTGCAGATCATCAACCCCGTATTCCTTGACCTGTCCGCAGAAAAGATTTATCCCTTCTACCGCTACCTCCGACGACATAACAAGAAGGTGTTCATGGGGGCTTTTGGTATGGATTACTATTGGGTGAAGGCCGGACTGGACTGCAAGACTTTTCGATATTCCGACTTCAATATGGGCGACAACATTCGCCATAATGCCGACAACGACATCTACATCGCCGACTGGTATGAAGGCGAAAAAGGGAAACTCACGCAATATGTGGCGAACGACTGTGATGGAATCATATCTGGACTTTATGAATATGATGCCTCCTACAGACCTTATTTCGCTGAAAAACTGAAGTTCATCCCTTTTCCTATCAATATGGGTGCGGTGTCGCCTCTCCAACATGACGGACATGCCAAAGTACGATTCTTTATCGGCATACAGAAAAGCAGGTCGGAATACAAGGGCACAGATATCATGCTTCGTGCTTTGGAACGTGTGATGAGCGATTACCCTGAAAGATGCGAAATGATCAAAGCCGAATCGGTGCCTTTCGAACAATACCAACAGATGATGAACACCAGCGATGTCATGCTCGACCAACTCTACTCCTACACACCCGCCATGAATGCACTGTTGGCTATGGCCAAAGGACTTGTGGTGGTGGGTGGAGGTGAACCAGAGAACTACGACATCCTACATGAGGATGAACTGCGTCCCATCATCAATGTACTACCCAACGAGGATGATGTATATGAGAAACTCCAGTGGATTGCCTTGCATCCCGACAATATACCAGAGTTGTCTCATCAAAGCATCGAATACATCCGTCGCCACCACGACCATGTGAAAGTCGCACACGAATATTTGGATTTCTGGACAACAAACTAATAATTCCACTTGATTCTTTGGTGCTGTGATGATTATTGTGTATTTTTGTGGGTGAATTCACACGAGTCTATAAAACATGTTATCACTTTATCAATATCTTTAGTTTATGATTGACAAGAGAGAAAACTCAGGACACTACATCAAGTCATACAACAACAAGGAAGACCATTACGACCGAAGCGACAGAATCTCATCGGGCGTGAAAGATGATGTTATCGTCTCACATGAGGCGCATACTTATACTAACCAACGCAATAATCGTCCGAACAACTACAACCAAAGTACTACAGGACAAACGAGAGGACACCAGCAGAACACGCCCCCACCGACACCGGGGTCGAACACTTACGGTCAAACGAGAGGGCGCAAGCAAACCACTCCTCCTCCACCACCAAGAACGAGTGCTAATGCTCCTCGAGGACGGCAACAGACCACGCAACCGACTTACGCATCTGACAATGAACAAAAGAAGGCAAATCCAGGTTGCATCGTGATTGCTTTCTGCTTTGTTGTCTATACACTGCTTCGTGCCTGTAGTTAATTTAGCATCTATAGAATCGAATCTATAGCAACTATAGAAAACTATGGAAACTATAGCAACTATAGAAACTATAGCTTAATCATTGCTTACACTAACTAATTAACAAATATGAGAACTATCTTATCTATCTTATTGATCGTGGCGGGCGTCACATCCCTTCACGCGCAAGACACGACTAAAGTCTATCAAAAACCCGCAGGAAAAGACATTTTCATTCCCCAGGACCTACAAGACAACGATT
>CACYEC010000522.1 GCA_902773225.1 uncultured Bacteroidales bacterium | reverse complement strand
TCCGTCAAGACTGTGGGTGGAGGAAAGATAATCCAATATCCTCTCACATTCAAACCTGAAAACTCTCACATACCCGTCGCAGTAGTTATGTCCTGACAGGTAGCCAAGCAATGCCTGGACTTTAGCTCGATTATTGATTGTATCCATACTAAAAACATAATGATGATGGATACAATATAAGAAAAGAAATGCGAACTTTTTGTCTGCGAAATGCTTTATTCAATCGGAATCGGTGAAAATAGGTTCGCATTTTTGGAAAGTTCGCATTTAATTGCTACTTTTGTCATGTCGTTACGATTCCATCTGATATGTTTTTAGCGATACAAATTTAGGTGAAATCTACGACATAAACAAATCCTGAGCAACTTTTTGTTGCTCAGGATGTTATAATAATTATCAATTTTTTTATTGCGGATTTAAGGATGAAAATGAGTTGACATCGGTAAAATAGTGTAAATTTGCATGAATATATTGGCTTCGATTAATTAATGCACCCCCTGTGGTTGTCTCATCGTGATACTCGATATGATTTCATGGATCCGGAGATATTATAACTCAAGGATATTATAATTAAAGTAACTATAAACAGAAAAGGACACAATGACTGATTATGTCAAACAACGTATTGTTTATTTAGATGTGTTGCGTATATTGGCATGCGCATTAATTTTTTTTATGCATTCTCCTAAACCAGATAATGGTATGAATGGTATTGAGGCGTCTTTCATATCATTGTTTACTGCTCCTGGTGTGGGATTGTTTATTATGGTGAGTGGTTCGCTATTACTTCCTGTTAAGGAGAACATGCGGATGTTCTGGAAACGTCGTTTACGCAAGATTTGTTTTCCTGCACTATTTTGGATGTTTTTTTATATTTCAGATAACTATTATCATGGCGAAACGAACTTTCATGGTGTCATCAATAGTCTAATTTCTATACCATTTTCTGTTCAAGGTCGTGGTTTCCTATGGTTCATTTATGTTATCGTTGGTCTTTACTTAATTGCACCAATTATCTCACCATGGTTAGAAAAAAGTTCCAAAAAAGACATTAAACTTTTTCTTGGTTTATGGTGTGTTACTTTGTTTTTTCCTTTATTGAATCCTTTCGTTTCAATTAACACCTCCACCTACAGTTCGTTTTATTACATCTGTGGCTTTGCTGGTTATTTTCTTCTAGGTTTCTATATACACCGATACCCGACAATTCACCCATTGTGGTCTCTTATTCCTTTTTTCATCATTCCTTTTGGATGCGCGGGCTTTATTAAATTCAAGTCTTTGAAAATAGACTTCTACAGCGTCTTTTGGTATCAAAGTATTTTTGTTGTCATCATGTGTTATGCATGGTATAATTTGCTCTTGAAAACTATTACAAAAATAAGTATACCTATGAGCCTCTCACGTTTACTGTCTGAACTGAGCAACTGTTCATTCGGAATGTATCTTATGCACATCTTTCTTATGCGTCGCTGGATATGGTTCTTCCCTTATTTCAGGGAACCCAATGGCGGTATTTTACAAACCTTTTTAATATTCATCACTACTTTTATCGTCAGTTTTTTAATCACTTACCTTATATCCTTACTACCTTTCTCTAACTATATCATAGGATATAGCAGAACAAAAAACATAAGCAAGAATTCTCGGAAAATGGATACTTTAAGCCATCAAGTAAGTCGCCAACCTCTTAAGAAAACATAATTTTCTTATTCGACTAACTTGTAAATCATGATTTTTGTCTAACTTTGCAAATTAAAAGCAATCTTACATTGAAATGGCAAGAAATAACGACTTTGAAGAAAAATACGGTCTTAAGGTAAAAGACCGTTCCAAAAGTGTGTCGAGAGGCATTACAGTGGTATGGGTGTTTGTAATGTGCATTCTTCTCGGGTTGGCTGGCGTGGTGTTCTCCATATCCAAGGGATGGTGGGGAGAACTGCCGCCACTCTCCGACTTGCAGAACCCCATCGATAAATACGCCTCGCGCGTCTATTCCGATGATGGAGAACTGCTTGGCACTTGGAGTTACGCATCTGAAAACCGTGTACTGGTGAGTTACGACTCTCTACCCGAGAATCTCGTCAAGGCACTTGTCGCCACAGAGGATGTCAGGTTCTATCAGCATTCCGGCATCGACCTCCGCGCTGTAGCTCGTGCGGTCATTAAGAGAGGAATCATGCGCGACAAGTCGGCAGGAGGTGGTAGCACCATCACACAGCAGTTGGCTAAGCAACTCTACAGCGAGGCTACACAAGATGAACACAAACGTTTGATGCAGAAGCCTATAGAATGGTATATAGCACTTCAACTCGAACGTAACTACACTAAGGAGGAAATCATCACCATGTACCTCAACTATTTCGACTTTCTTTATAGCGCGGTGGGCATCAAGAATGCGGCCAACGTGTATTTCGGAAAGGAGCCTAAAGACCTCAACCTATCCGAGTGCGCCACATTGGTGGGAATGTGCAAGAACCCTTCTTACTACAATCCAAAACTCTTTCCTGAACGTAGCAAAGAACGCCGTAATGTGGTGTTAGGACAGATGGTCAAGGCCGGATTCCTCGAAGAAAGCGAGAAGCAGGCATTGGTTAGCACTGATATCAACCTCGAGAAATTCCACGTCACTGACCACAAGGATGGTATCGCACCTTATTTCCGAGAGTACTTAAGACGTATACTCATGGCCAACAAACCTGTAAGGGGCAATTATGCCAGTTGGCAGGACCAGCAATTCTATGAAGACTCTTTGGCATGGGAACAAGACCCCGTTTATGGATGGTGTAACAAGAACACCAAGAAGAACGGCAAGAACTATAACATCTATACCGATGGACTGAAGATTTACACATCACTTGACTCGCGTATGCAACAGTATGCAGAGGAGGCGATGTTCCAGCATGTGGCAAAGACACTGCAACCAATCTTCAACGCCGAGAAACGAAGCAATCCAAACGGACCTTACACCAAGGTCTCAGCACAGCAAGTCAAGCAGGCACTCCAACGCAGTATGAGGCAAACAGACCGGTACCGCAAGATGAAGGCTGACGGATGCTCGGAGGAGGAAATTGAGAAAGCCTTCAACACCAAGGTGCCAATGGTACTCTTCAGTTACGACGGACCTGTCGAGACACAGATGACTCCTTTGGACTCTATCAAATATTATAAGATGTTCCTCCGTTCGGGATTCATGTGCATGGATCCTAAGACAGGATATGTGAAAGCCTATGTGGCTGGCCTCAACTTCAAGTACTTCCAGTACGACAACGTGTTGGGAGGTGGACGCCGTCAAGTGGGGTCCACCATCAAACCCTATCTCTATTCGCTGGCCATGGAGAATGGATACACGCCGTGTGATGTGGCGCCCAACGTACAGCGCTCCTATCGGGTGGCTGGGAAACTATGGACACCACGAAACGGCTCACACGCTCGTTACGGACAGATGGTTACCCTTAAGTGGGGACTTTCACAGTCCAACAACTGGATTGCCGCATACGTGATGTCACAACTCAATCCCGTACAGTTGGTCAACCTCATGCACAACATGGGCATCCGAAACAAAAACATCAATGCTTCACTCAGCCTTTGCCTCGGCCCTTGCGACGTGAGCGTAGGGGAGATGGTCAGTGCCTACACTGCATTCCCTAACGCTGGTGTACGCTATGCACCATTGCTTATCTCCCGAATCGAGGACTCCGACGGGAATGTGGTGCAGGAATTCACACCGCAGATGAACGAGGTGATGAGTTCCAGTTCCGCATACAAGATGATTTCTATGCTCCGAGGGGTGATTGACGAGGGAACAGGTAAGCGACTGAGAAGCAAGTATGGTTTTACCGCAGATATCTGTGGCAAGACAGGAACCACCAACGACAACTCCGACGGATGGTTCATGGGCTTCACGCCCAGACTTGTGGCTGGATGCTGGGTTGGTGGTGATGAGAGAACCATACACTTCAACTCTACGGCTAACGGACAGGGAGCCGCAGCGGCCCTACCCATCTGGGCGCTCTTCATGAAGAAAGTCTATGCTGACCGTTCCCTGGGGTACAGCCAGGACGAGAAATTCGACATCCCAGAGGACTTCGACCTCTGCGAGAACGAGTTGGATGGACTGTCGGAAAGTGTGCCTACTAACAGAAAACCTGTGGAGGAGGGAGAAGAGGGAACTGGCAGTTTCGACGAGATGTTTCAGTAACAATTAACAACAGGTAGGTATAGGCTCCCTTGTACTCCTGGTTTCCTTAGTTGTCATAGAAAATCATAGCCGTTCCTTGCCTCCTACCAACAATAATCCATCTGATCACTGACAACAATGGACAGCAAAGAACAAATCCTTGAACTGCGCCGAGAACTGGAGCAGCACAACTACAACTACTATGTGCTCAACCAACCCACCATCTCCGACTTCCAGTTTGATGAGATGATGAGGAAGTTGCAGAATCTGGAAGCGGAGCATCCCGAGATGTTCGACCCCAATTCGCCAACACAGCGAGTGGGGAGCGACATCAATCATGAGTTCAAGCAGGTGGAGCACCGATATCCCATGTTGTCGCTCTCAAACACATACAGTCCCGGGGAAGTTAGGGATTTTTACGAACGGGTGCGAAGTGGACTTGAGGGCGAGGACTTTGAAATCTGCGCCGAACTGAAATACGATGGTCTGAGTATCTCGCTCACATATATCGACGGACAACTCATTCAGGCCGTGACGCGTGGTGATGGTGTTCGTGGCGATGACGTCACTGCAAATGTGCGAACAATCCGCAGCATACCCCTCAAACTGAAAGAGGGAAGCGGTTATCCCCATGAGTTCGAGATAAGGGGCGAGATTTTGATGCCTTGGGCTTCGTTTGAGGCCCTCAACAAGGAACGAGAGGCCAATGAAGAACCCCTCTTCGCCAATCCGCGGAATGCAGCATCTGGCACTCTCAAGTCGCAGAAATCCCAGTTGGTGGCTGCTCGTAAACTCGATGCCTATTTGTATTATCTCTTAGGCGACGAGATACCTCAAGATGGCTTCCATTACGAGAACTTGCAACGTTGCCGTCAGTGGGGGTTCAAGATTTCAGAGGGTATGCGCAAGTGCAAGAACTTCGACGAGGTGATGGATTTCATCAACTATTGGGATGTGGAACGTAAGCACCTCCCTGTCGCAACTGATGGCATTGTGTTGAAAGTGAATTCCTTACGGCAACAACGCCATTTGGGATACACGGCCAAGAGCCCACGATGGGCTATTGCCTACAAGTTCAAGGCTGAGCGTGTGAGCACGGTGCTTAATGAGGTGACCTATCAGGTGGGACGTACAGGTGCAGTGACACCTGTCGCCAATATGGATCCCGTCCTCCTTGCCGGTACTGTTGTCAAACGCGCAACACTCAACAATGAGGACTTTATACGTAGTTTCGACCTCCATCTCGGCGACACCGTTTTTGTGGAGAAGGGAGGCGAAATCATACCCAAAGTAGTGGGGGTGGATCTCGACAAACGTTCGGCTGATATGAGACCGGTTGAGTTCATCACTGTCTGTCCTGAATGTGGCACACCCCTTGTGCGCTATGAAGGGGAGGCCGTTCATTACTGCCCCAACGACACCACTTGTCCACCCCAAATCAAAGGACGCATTGAGCATTTCATCAGCCGGAAGGCCATGAATATCGACAGCCTTGGACCTGAGACGGTGGACGAGTATTATCGTCAGGGACTTATCCATGATGCCGCTGATCTATATAAAATAGGTGAAATGGATATATGTGGTGCCGATGGCAAACGCATCAAGTCGGCTAAGAAGATTGTCAAAGGCATACATGATTCACTCGCTGTGCCTTTCGAACGGGTGGTCTTCGCACTGGGAATCCGTTTTGTCGGTGAGACTACAGCCAAACTCCTCGCACGACGCTTCAAATCTATGGACGCCCTTGCTAACGCCAGCCTCGAACAACTGCTCGATGTGGAAGGGGTAGGGCAGGTCATTGCCGAGAGCATCATCCGTTTCTTCCATGACGAACGCAACAAGTCTTTGGTGGAGCGTCTGCGGCTGGCCGGCGTGACAATGGAGATGAATGAAGCGGTGCAGGAAGGTGCCTCCGACCGTCTCAACGGCATGTCGATCGTCATCAGCGGTGTCTTCTCCCGACACTCTCGCGACGAGTACAAGGCATTGATTGAGAAACATGGAGGCAAGAATGTGAGCGGCATTTCAAAAAACACCACTTTCATTCTGGCTGGTGACAACATGGGGCCTTCAAAACTCGAAAAAGCGAATAAATTAGGTATAAAGATTATAAATGAGGATGAATTCTTGCAAATGACCGAC
>CACYEC010000521.1 GCA_902773225.1 uncultured Bacteroidales bacterium | reverse complement strand
CGTGATGAAAACCAGTTTTTCGACAAGACCATGTTGTTTGGCGCCTCAAACTCCCAAAGATGGTCGCTTCCACACTTGACTTGCATGGGCATTTAATGCCGAAAGCACTAAATAAATCTCTCTCTCGTAAACAAAAAAGGGACTTCCCCACAGTAGGGAAGCCCTTTTTCATTGTGTTATGATGACTGGTGTCACCAGCCTGCCTCAAACCGTCTTCCGTTCCATCTCAGCACGTTTCACTTAGCGGTGCAGTCAGCATTCCATTTGGGTGAAGATGATGTTCTGGGATTGTCGCCACTCTCTTTCTTGTCCTCGCAATTCAGCGAAGAAAATGTGGCCATCCAAGATATCGGGTCTTCAAATGCGATACCCATATCGGCTTTAACGTTGTAACTCAGGGGAGATTCCCTGAGTTACTTTCGTCAATAGTATCACACTTGTCGATAAGGTTATGGAATATAGCTTATGCTGTCAGGCTATTTCCCTTCCCCATCGATAATTGTTCCGCGACTGCTGTTACCCTCATTTGTGAGTTGTCTAGAGCCTACAATATTAGAATTCCAAGTGGTAGGTTCACTGAGGGTGTCGCCGTCTTTGAAGATGCGGAAGTAACCGACATCCATCAGTTTGTGGTTAGGGTCAGGACCCTTTTCTACCATCAACAGTCCATAATAGAAATCTCTGATTCCCTCACTTGTCTTTCTGCCTGAAATCACAACAGCCATTCTGTTAAAGATGCTCTTAGTGTAACCTTCGGTAGCGAAGAAGGCGGTGAAACGTTCTCCATTGCCGCTGATGAATGCTCCCTTTCCGACGTCATAATCATTAGTACTGCTGTCAGCATCATATTCATACATGTCGATGGTATTACTGATGAAATTCTGATTTAAGAATTTTATCTTGTAAGAGTCTATCACCTGACCAACCCTATAATGACCATCCTCGCAATAAACAGTAGTATAGGGACTCAGGTAGAAAACTCCCTCAATGCTTGGTGGGTTAATGCCGTTGTATATAGGCATGTGATTCCTCAATCCCTCGCGCATGTCAGATGGTACGATGTCATTCATTCTCAGGTCGTCCATCTCGTCAATGGTTTTAAGCACAGGACGGATGCTCATGCCAAATTTGCGCATATAGTTCATATAACCGGTCTTGCCGTCATACATATATAATGCGGGAACAGCATCGGTACTGGAAAGCGTGGAAACCCAATAGAAACCGGTACCTCCACGATTATAGTGACTGTCGCCTGACTTTTGGCCTCCAAATGGAAGGAAGATGCTTTTGCCGTTAGGCCCAGTCACACGATAACCGTCTACACCATTCAGCCTTTCCTCTGTCCAGGTACATCTTTCCACGAGCTCATCCATCTCCGTCTTAGTAGGCATACGCCAATACTTACCCATATTCACTCTAGCAGCGTCGTCCATTGGCTCAACTGTTGAAAGGTCATCCACAGTTCCATAATAGCTGCTCATGCAGTATTTGGAGAATTCGTCGCCAGTAGCGTTGGAATATTTATAGTTGTCCCACGAATAGGAATCCTTTTCATTCGTCTCAGCCCAAGCGTAATAACCACCATAGTCTTCAGGATTTGCAGCTCCGACATTCATCATGGCCCATTTCACACTCAGCCCCAAGTCAACGGCATATTTGCTATTTGGCACTTCCTGCTTCATGAAACCGTCGGTGACAGCATCAATGTCGGCCTGAGTAATCTTATTATCGCCGTCTAAGTCAGCGTCGGCATTGTATTTACCGCTTTTCATTAGATCGATAACGGAGACAATATCAATGACATTAATCAGCTTATCACCGTTCAAGTCACCGTTCCTTGACTTATTCTCGCTAGATTCAACCATCTTTGCGAACTTGTTCCAGCCTTGTGTGGAGCGATAAGTGTTTTTTGTCCCATCTGGAATATATAAGAATGCCTTATTATAAATATAATCAGCATTGTCGTAGTAGCCTTTGAAAGCGTCTTCCGTGAATTCAAAAGGCTCTGTCGACAGAGAATAGATCTTTTCCAGATTGGTACAGCCTTCGAACGCACAGTATCCGAAATCTCTGACGCTGGTAGGAATAGTTATCTCAACCAGGCTCGTCAGTTCGTTGAATGCACCGTCGCCAATAGCTATAACGTTGTCGGGTATTCGTGTCGTCCCACAACCGGCTATGAGTTTGTTGGTTGCAGTCTCGATAATAGCGTTGCATTCGTCGCCAGAGTTATAATAGGGATTGTCGGGGTCAACCTGAATGCTGACAAGGCCATTGTCGCCAGCCAGCACAAAATTGTCTTCTATCTCCGACACGTTTTTGGGGATGTAAATCGACGTCAGAAGCGGATTGTCCCTCAGACCTTGTGCACCGATGAATGTCAAGGTCTCGGGGAGTCTCAGAGACTTCAGCGAGCGACAATAGCTGATACACATTCTGCCGATAGACTTCACACCGTCGAGGCCTTCAATGCTCTCAAGAGCATGGCAGCTGCTGAAGGCCCCCATTCCAAGATAAGTAACAGTCCTGGGAAGTGTGACCTTGGTAATGCTTTTGCAATCAGAGAAGGCATATTTGCTGACACCCACGACGGTGTATCCGTTGACTGTTTGAGGAATAGTTACAGCGCCCTTCGTCGACATGTCAATGCTCGCGTCGTTATCTGCCGTACAGCTCACCTCAACCTGCATGGGGTCATTGTTCAAGACCTTATACAGCACGCCCACTCCTTCTTTTGTATTTGACGTAAAGGTATCGCCCACATTCAAGTTGCTTGCACTGCAAGTAAAATCAACATAATAGAAATTATTCAAGAAATTTGTCATGTAAGACAAAATCATCTTATATTCCACCCCAACACGTAAACCATCAAAGAAAAAATCAAGGGTCTGCGACCCATTGTGGGGGACATATACTTTCTTTTCCAAGATGTGCCTATCTTCACCATCCTTGGAGAACACGAAGAGAATAACAGATTCGCCGTAGTCTGCATCATCCGGATTAGTGATAGTGGCCGTACCCGACAGGGTCGTGCCCGATATGACTTTCTGTCCTAAATCATAGTTGTTGATTGAAGTGGTAGCTCTTAATGACTGAGAATCGCTGAAGAGGACGTTTATGCTGCCAAGCACCCTGTCTCGTTTATCCTTCAAGACGAATTTTTCGAGACCGGCACTGCCAGCATAAAACGAAAGCTCAAGATTTTGGGTCTCGCCTGCCGACAGGGTCGTATAAGCGGTGGCAACAAGACTGTCTTTTGTAACATTTGTCGTCTGATACAGCTTGACATTACCTGTGTAGGCCTGCTGACCCGGATTTTTCAGGCTCACAGAGAATCTTGCTGTTCTATATTTCTTCAGGACAGACCCTTCCTTGGCAGTCAGACTGTTAAGCGTCAGGTTCACCTTATCCGGATTGTGTTCTTTTGTCACAAGACGATTGCCGCTGACGGTCAGTTCTAAATAGTAATGGTCAGAATCGAAGTTTGCCATGTATTCACTGTCATCGGCATCTTCCTCCTTGCTGACAGCACACAGATAGTACACACCATCGGAGAGCTCCTTGCCCAGTTCGACATTATACGTCTGGCTCGCTTCTTCGCCCTTGGATAGTTCTAATTTGTTAGTGAGCAAGAATTGCCACCAATGTGTTTTGTGCCACCAGATGTCAGTAATCCGTTCTTGATTCGAGTCAAAAAGTGCGACACCCTGTTCAAAGGTCAGCTTTAAAGGGTTCATGTTTTTCGCTTTCACTGTCACCTGGAATGAAGGAAAATTCTTGTCTGACGAGGATCTTGAAAGCTCCAGATTGTTGTCGCTCATGTAAATATCTGTAGTATTCAATCGGGCTGAGTAGGTTGCCGCATTTCCATTAGGAGCCACTCCGACGATTACACTTTGACTACTGTCATATCCAACTGGAGAATAAGAATATCCATTAAGGAGTGTGAGCAGGAAGAACCCGTTATTGTGTCCATTCCATCCCCAGTTAACGTAGAATTTCCCTTCTTCACTATCATATCCTTCCAGAAGGAAGCAATGGCCTCCACTTGCTGATCGACCTGCATACAACACAGGTCTGTTCTTTGCCAGTTCGCAATATACAATTTCCATCCACTCCTCGCTCGTGTAATTGTCTCTTCTAAAATACTCAATATCTTTGCTATAGCCAAAATACTTGCAAAGAGCGTAAGGTATGTCTTCTGGGTCAGCACCTGTCGAACTATGACCTGTATCTTTATTATACTTATAACTTGCCGCTATAGCCACACCACAGTACAGAGATAATTGTGACACAGCCTCTACCTGATCTTTATTTGTAATTTCATCTGTCGTCCTCTTGATATTTGTCCAGTCAATGGCTGTGCCTGCCTTTATTGAATTGATGTCGTCACGATATTTGGGTATCGTATT
>CACYEC010000520.1 GCA_902773225.1 uncultured Bacteroidales bacterium | reverse complement strand
GTGTATCTTTGCAGTTGAATAAAAACAAGATATGACTACAGAACAGATAAGAAAACAGATTGGCTTGGCAGAGGACACCGAATTGGAATACAAATCGGCCAAAGGCGGTTTCCCAGAGAGCTTCTGGGAGACATTTTCGTCGTTTGCCAATACCAATGGAGGCATCATTGTGCTTGGCGTGAAAGATAAGAATCAAAAGATCATACCCGATGGATTGGATGATACGCTGATAGCCAAATATAAGAAGGTTTTCTGGGACTGTGCCCACAACAAGGGCAAGGTGAGTGCCACGATGCTGGCCGAACATGATGTAAGCGTAGTGGAAGTGGAAGGCAACCACATGCTGGTGTTCCGCATTCCCAAGGCTGCATACGACTTGAAGCCAGTCTATCTGAACGGCAACCCGTTTGGCAACACCTATCGCCGCAACCACGAAGGCGATTACCGTTGCACTGATGCTGAAGTGCGGCTGATGATTGCCGATGCCGAGAGTCAGGGGCATTCGTTCGACAGCAAGATATTGGCCAACTATACGATAGACGACATCGACATGGCGACGCTTCGTGCATATCGCCAGCGATTCCTGCTGCGCCACGAGAATCATCCGTGGAATGAGCTTGACGACATGCAATTCCTAACGAAAATCGGAGCTTATTATGTGAACCGTGAGGATGGTAGCGAGGGTTTTACCCGTGCTGGAATACTGATGTTGGGGAAGACGGAGAGCATTCAGGACCAAAGTTGTGCGCCTTGGTATTTTGTGGACTATCAGGAGAAACTGTCGACAGACCCGATGCTTCGCTGGACGGATCGGCTCTATCCTGATGGTACATGGGAAGCCAATCTCTTCCAGTTCTTCTATAGGACATACGGTAAACTGTCGCAGCTGTTGCCTACGCCGTTCATGCTGAAAGGCACAGAACGGCAGGAGGAAACATCGGATCATGTTGCATTGAGGGAAGCGTTGGCCAACTGCCTAATTCATTGCAACTATGCGCAGCAAGGAAACATACTTGTCGTTGGTCGCAGGAATGAAATCACGATGCGTAATCCAGGTTGTATGCTCATCTCAGTAGCTGATTTTTATGCTGGTAGTCATAGCATTTGCAGGAATCCGATACTGCAGAAGCTTTTCATGTTTTTGGGTAACGGCGAAAAGGCTGGCAGTGGTGCGGACATCATCAAGAAAGGTTGGGTAGACAACAAATGGCCACAGCCTGTGTTGTCGGAAAGGGCTCAACCCGACGAGTGTTTGATGACACTTGCTTTGGAGGATGGAAAAGAAAATGTCGGAAAAGAACAAAATGACCCAAAAGATGGCATAAAAGATGGCATAAAAGAACTATCTGAACGTCAAGTTCTTATATTGAGATTGATTGAGGGAGATGACACAATAACAACTCGAGATTTGGCACAAAAGACAGGATTGTCACAAAGAACGCTTTTGAGAGAACTATCAGCACTTCAAGAGAAGGGTGTTCTTGCTCGTGAAGGTGGCCGCAAGGGTGGCCGCTGGATAATAAAAATACATCTGAAAAAAAGTGATCCACTCACCATACAAAAAACTTAAGCAATGAATTACGAAGTAGGAAAGTTTTATACATTCGATTTCAAAGAAAAATACGTTGGCAAAGATGGCAATATTTATCTGCGTTTGATCGACCCTAACGCACCGGAAGTATTCATTTCAGTAAAGCCATATAGTTACCAACAAGATTGGGAAGATATTACACAAAAACTGGAATGCTTTTGTTACAAACAAGACATCTATGGTAAATATCGATTTGCACAGTCTCTTTGGTCGGCATTAAACTACATGTATGGCCCTTATTTAGGGCATTATAATGAGTTTGTCATTGAAGAACGTGTTGAGACCGAGAAAGAGGGCACTATTTGTTGCCGCATTAGTGATGTGTATGGCTTTTCTCAATTGTATTATCCTGATGACAATAGTTTTTGGGATAAAAACCATGTTGGAGATAGTATCATTCTTTATGTCAAAAGTATTCATCCTTCACAGGAAGGGAAGAACAATGCTTTTTTGGAATTGGTGCCACGTGTGGAAGAAAGACAGCCGACACAGGACAGTGATGCCGAACAAGCAGAGGTGTTTATCCGAGACGAAAGTCGGGTTTCAATAGGTGCCGAGGATGACCATAACGAATTCAAATCTTCCATTGCCTTCCCTGCTGGTGGAACCGAGGAAGACATGGCAGCACAACTTGCAGTCATTATGAAGTCAGTTGCCGGCTTCATGAATAAAGACGGAGGTACATTATATATTGGTGTGAACGATTCGGGCGAACCGTACAAGGATATCAAGGAGGAATTTCAATACCTCAATGATGATGAGACCGACAACAACACTTATCATGCCAACCAAGACCACTACAAGCTGAAACTTAACAATAAGATTC
>CACYEC010000519.1 GCA_902773225.1 uncultured Bacteroidales bacterium | reverse complement strand
TTCAAGAATCTGGACATAGCGTTTGGTGGGACAGCTGTAGTCTTTTTGTGGATAACCGTTAGTCATATTTGATTTATTTTAGGAGAAGCCAAGATATCATAGGAACATCTAATAGTAGGATATAATTAGGATATAAATAGAGAGCCTAGGGCATCTGGGAAAAGATGTCTTAGGCTCCGTTGTTTATTCATTCAGTAAAATCGACGAGGATACGGAACACCTTACCAGGGTTCTGGCTCCACCACTGCATGGTCTCAAGGGCCTCTTCTGGTTTGACAACCTTAGTGATGAGACTATCAACTGGGCAGTTCCCCCTTTCGAGATAACGAATGACAGCACGGAAATCCTGTGGTGTGGCATTGCGAGAACCACGGATGTCAAGTTCTTTCTGCACGAAGAGTTTGGTTTGGAAAGTGACATCGCTCTTGGCATATCCGATGCAGGCCACCCGTCCTGTGAAAGCCACCTCGTTTACAGCCATCTGATAGGTAAAGGGGTTTCCGACTGCCTCTATGACCACATCGGGACCAAAACCACCAGTGATTTCCTGAAGTCGTTGGTGCACATCCTCTGTCTTCGTGTTGATGGTGAATGCAGCCCCCATCTTCTTGGCGAGTTCGAGTTTCTCGTCGTCAAGGTCAGCGGCGATAACCGTTGCTCCACGAGTCACCGCACGAACCACAGCCCCCATACCAACCATACCACAACCGATGACCATGACCACGTCGATGTCGGTGACTTGAGCACGGCTCACAGCATGGAAACCGACACTCATGGGTTCAATGAGCGCGCTGGTCTTTGTGTCGAGCGTTCCTGCTGGGATGACTTTCTCCCATGGCAACACGATGCATTCCTTCATCGCACCGTTGCGTTGCACGCCAAGGGTCTCGTTATGCTGGCATGCATTGACCCGTCCGTTGCGACAGGATGCGCACTTATTGCAATTGGTATAAGGATTGCATGTGACGACCATGCCTGGTTTGAGTTCTTCGGGAACATTGCTTCCTACAGCCTCAATGACGGCACCGACCTCGTGTCCAGGAATGACAGGATTAAGGGCCATGGTGTTGCGTCCCATAAAAGTGTTGAGGTCGCTACCACAGAAACCGACGTACTGAAGACGCAACAGCACCTCGCCGGCTGCGGGTTGTTGTGGAGCGTCGATGTCGATGACGCTCAGAGTTTGTGAATGTGAAATTTGAATTGCTTTCATTTGTTGATTATATTTTAGCCTTATAGGTGCGCCATCCGTAGAAGGCGATAATGATAAAGCAGATGAAGGGGAGGACGAACGATGCATTGACGGCAGGCATCCCTGCTAAGGTTTCCTGGTCGATAATCAGTGCCTGAAGTGGTGGCAGAACGGAACCACCAAGAATAGCCATAATCAATCCAGCAGCACCAAACTTGGCATCATCTCCAAGTCCGTCAAGCGCGATTCCATAGATTGTCGGGAACATCAGCGACATACACCCACTGACGCAGACCAAGCTATAGAGTCCAAGACGATTCTGGAACAAGATAACGCCTAAAGTGAATATCATTCCCAGGACAGCGAAAATGGCCAGAAGCTTGGCTGGTTTAAGCCATTTCATCAGATACGTGGCAATGAAGCGTGAGCAAATGAAGAACATCATAGCCATAATATTGTATCCTTGGCTGAGCACCTCGGCATTTCTTTCTGTCATCGCTCCCGATGTGTCTATATCCAAGAGTTGTCCGATGCCGCGTTCCAAGGCCGTATAATTACCTTCAGCCAACAACAGCCGTGTACCATACTGAATGATGAAAGTCCAGCACATGATTTGCGCTCCTACATAGAAGAACTGTGCGATGACGCCCTCTCGATAGTATTTGAGCGAGAAGATGCGCTTCAACGTAGCAAAGAAATGGATATCGTGGCTTTGGTCTCCGTTCTTTGGCATCTTGGAAAAAAGAATCACGAGGAACATGGCGACGATGACCAGTCCGATAATGAGATAAGGCGAGATCAGAATACTGAGGTCAGAATTTTTCATCGCCTCAAACTCTTCTTCGTTCAGAACCGCACGTTCATCACTGCTCATGGGGTTGAGTTTTGCCTGTATAAAGTTCATCGCCACAAACATGCCGATGATACTTCCGCAAGGATTGAAGCACTGGGCAAGATTGAGTCGCCTGGTTGCCGTTTCCTCAGGTCCCATCGTCAGTATATAAGGATTACATGAGGTCTCAAGGAAAGACAGTCCACAAGTCATGATGAAATAGGCAATCAAGAAACAGCCATATACACCTATTGCCTTAGCAGGGAAGAAGAGCAAGGCACCTGCGGCATATAATCCAAGTCCCATCAACACGCCAGCCTTATATGAGAACTTGCGGATAAAGATAGCGGCAGGAAATGCCATGCAGAAGTATCCGCCATAGAAAGCCACCTGCACTAACGACCCTTCGGTCACATTCATTCGGAAAATCTTGGAGAAAGCCTTCACCATCGGGTTGGTGATGTCATTGGCAAATCCCCACAATGCAAAACAGAATGTCACGAGGATAAAGGGAATAAGATAACTCACTCCATCCTTCGAAATCAAAGATTTTTTTGCTTCCATTTCTCTTTAACTTATAATGTTTATTTATAGACCGGGCCGAAATTGGCGCATGCACGGTAATCAGCACCTTCCTTGTCCATGCCGAAAGCGTTCCAGGCAGATGGACGGAAGATGTCCTCGTCTTTCAGGTTGTGCATACATACCGGGATGCGCAACATCGATGCCAGCGTAATGAGGTCGGCACCGATATGCCCGTAAGCTATCGCACCATGGTTGGCACCCCAGTTGTTCATCACCGAATAGACATCCTTGAAGGCATCTTTTGACGGGTCAAGACGAGGCACGAACCAAGTTGTAGGCCAAGTGGGGTCGGTTCGTTTGTCGAGTATATCGTGCTGCTCCTTCGGAAGTTCAGCGGTCCATCCCTCAGCGATTTGCAGCACAGGACCAAGTCCATGAACCATGTTGAGTCGCAACATCGTCATG
>CACYEC010000518.1 GCA_902773225.1 uncultured Bacteroidales bacterium | reverse complement strand
CTTAATTCTTTCTATCTTTCTTAATTCTTAATTCTTAACTCTTAATTAAAAAAAGATTCTTAATTCTTTCTATCTTTCTTAAGTCTTAACTCTTAATTCTTAATTAAAGAATGATTCTTAATTAATTTGTTAATTTAATTCTTTTGTTTAACTTTGTAGCATATTTTTACGCAGACCGAAAATGAGACGTTTTATAACGCCTCATAGAGGTTTTTATGCACTCATAATTAACCTGAATAATTAATGGTAACTTCTAAAAATCGCTTGCGATTTTATCGATAATTCCATAAAATTCTTATTATCAGCAGAATATTAATTCGATAATTCAATTATTCGTGATCAATAGAATATCCCTAATAAGTTCAACTTATCCAAACAACAATATGACTATTAGAAAATTATCCCTTTGTCTGTTCGCGGCATGTTCGTTGCAGATGAACGCTCAGTATCTTGAGCATATTTACGATTACATTGAGAACACCTCCGTTTTTGAGGAAAACCAAGAGGAGGGACATGCCTATTATCTGGCAAGTCAGCATCTGTCGCTCAATGGCAACTGGCGTTTTTTCTTTGCCAACACACCCGAAGAAGTGCCTCAGAACTTCTTCGCGACGAATTTCAAGGACAGCAAATGGCCGATGATTCAGGTACCGAGCAACTGGGAGATGAAGGGATATGGAGACGCACTGTTCCGCAATGTGGCAGCGCCCTTCAAGGCCAACCCTCCCTTTGTGCCCAGGGAATACAACCCGACTGGTGCGTATAGGAAAACATTCACCATCCCCGCTGACTGGCAGAAGCAACAAGTATTCCTTCGATTGGAAAAGACCCAAAGTGCTTCTTTCGTATGGATAAACGGTCAGCAGGTGGGGTATAACGAAGGTGGACAGGAACCGGCGGAATACGATGTGACTCCCTTTGTTCGCCCAGGAAAAAATACGTTGGCCGTATGTGTCGTGAAATATAGTGACGGTTACTACCTGGAAGGACAGGACTACTGGCGATTGGCTGGCATCTTCGACGATGTGACACTCTATGCCACACCCAAGACCCGTTTGTTCGATTGGTTTGTCACCACCGACCTTGACGACCAATACAGGGATGCCACCCTCAAGGTGAATGTGGATGTGAAGAAATATGAGGACACACGCGCGTCATATTCCGTTCGCGCCACACTGACCGACCCGAAAGGCAACAAAGTGAAGGAGATGGTCTCCGACCGTTTCTCGATGGATGCCAAGGGTAAGAAATCGGTTGAACTCTCGTCACTCGTTTCAAACCCCGACAAGTGGACCTGTGAAACCCCTGTGCTCTACCAACTGACGCTTGAACTGCTCGACGAGTCCGGAAAAGTCATGCAGCAGATCAACAGCAAGATGGGATTCAAGGAAACGGAAATCCGTCATCAGGTGTTCTACCTGAATGGACAACCCATCAAGGTCAATGCTACAAACACCCACATGCAGCACCCCGAAATGGGACATGCCATGAATGAAGAGACCATCCGAAAGGATATGGAGATTCTGAAACAGCACAACTTCAATGCTGTCCGCACTTCACACTATCCTCCCGTCAACAAATACCTTGAACTGGCCGACGAGTATGGACTCTACATCATAGACGAGACGGGCGACGAGGCTCACGCCACAGAATACATATCCAACGACATGAAGTTCCTCCCCATGTATCTTGAGCGTGTACGACAAATGGTGCTGCGCGACCGCAACCATCCATGCATTCTGTTCTGGAGCGCCGGTAACGAGAGTGGCGAGGGACCGATTATCACGGAAGTGGTAAAGGAGGGAAAGAAATACGACCCCACTCGTTATTTCATGTATGGCGGCAATGCATACGCACATCCTGGAGAAGACATCATCGGCCCGCGGTATCCCACTCCCTACGAACTGGAAATGAACACCGCCATGGTGCCGGAGTCGGAAGACCCGCGTCCGTCGTTCATGGACGAGTATCTATCGGTTGCAGGCAATGCTGGTGGCGGACTTGACGAATACTGGGCCGTCATCCGTCGGCATCCTCGATTGATGGGTGGGGCCATCTGGGATTTCGTCAACCCGGGTATCACTGAGCATATACGTCCGCTGAAAGACAGTTCTCCTTTCAATACACCTGCCCACCTCATGGGAAATGCCAAGGTGGAAAAGGGCGTGCTGCATCTCAGCGGACACGACGAGTGGGTGGAAGTCTATCGCAGCAACAATGTGGAGTTATCGGGCAATGCACTGACCATCTGTTTCGATGTCAAGCCTGGAAAACTGAGCGGAATCTACGAGGGCGCTCCATACGTGACCAAAGGTAACACACAATTTGGCGTAGTGCAGAAAGGTGAAGGCAAACTACAATTCTATCTGCACTCTGGAGTGAGACATGAACTCAACGTTGACCTGCCCGACAACTGGGTAGGCAACTGGCATCATGTCACGGCCTCATGGGATGCCAAGGAAATGAAACTCTACATCGATGGACAACTGAAAGGCACAGAGACCACACAACCCAACGAACCCGCCAATAACAACCGACGCGGCAATAGGGGAGGTGAGCGGGGATTGCTGAGCAATTTCCCGTACCCCATCAACATCGGTAGGTTTGCCGGCAACCATGCCCAAGACCCGCAGACCATCTACACTGCTGACGCCGAGATGGACAACGTGGCGATTTACAACAAGTGTCTTGCCGACGGCGAAGGCCGTGCAGAAGATGCCGTGCTTTACCTCACGTTCGACAGCAATGGCGACGAGGGTACTTTCTATACCATTGGCGGAAACATGCGCACCTACGGCAGCATCTGGCCCGACCGAACGGTGCAGCCGGAGATGAAGCAGATGAAGTGGACCACACAGCCCGTAAGCATCCGCCTGGTCAATGATGAGACTGGAGAGGTGGAGGTCACGAACCGCTTGTTCTTCACCGACCTTTCCCAATACGCTACTCATTGGGCTTTGATGGCTGACAACCAAGTGCTCGAAGAGGGCGACATCCAACTATCCACAGCACCGCAACAGAAACAGGTGGTCAGGATTCCTTATCACAAGCCGGCTATTGTGGCAGGGAAGGAGTATCGTGTCACCGTTACATCTTCACTCAAAAAAGACGAAGTATGGGCTAAGGCTGGGCATGAAGTGGCTTGGGACCAACTGGAACTCTCGTCTTGGAACCTCCCTGCACCGACCACACAACGGTCGGCTAAGAATGTCAGTGCACAAGAAGACGACAAGCGAATCAAAATCAGTGGCAATGGGTTCTGCTATGTCATCAGCAAGGAGACTGGTAACCTCGAGCAGATTGAGGTCGAGGGAAAGCCCCTGTTCAAATCACCTCTCACATTCAATTTGTGGCGCGCACCCCTGGCCAATGAGTTCGACTCTTGGGATGCTTTCCGTGTCAATGGCGGATATGCCGAAGGCTATGGAAACATGGTGTCAACACTGTTCTATTCCAAGGGCGTGAACCAACTGAAAATCCGCCCTGCCAATGTGCAACTGACACATAATCAGTACGGAACAACCGTGACCGTCAACCAACTTGTGCAAGTAGGCGCTTCGTCGTTCGGAGCACTCGACCTCTATATACAAGGCGTGCAGTTGGCGGGATTCACAATTGACTACTCTTATAGTTTCTACGATGACGGAACTGTCGAGATTCACAATCATCTCAGCCCGCAGGGCAGACTGCCGGAAATCTTACCACGTATCGGTTTCACCACATCAGTGGCGAATGAGTTCGACCGCATCACATGGTATGGGCGAGGACCTGAGGAAAACTACCCTGACCGAAAGACGGGCTACCAGATTGGTGTCTGGAACAAGACTGTTGCCGAAATGTACGAGCCATATCTCCTGCCTCAGGACCATGCCCTGCGTACCGACAACCGATATGTTCAACTGTTGGACAAGGATGGTAAGGGTGTACAGATATCCATGAACGAGCCTTTCAACTTCAATGCCTATCAGTTCTCTACCGACAACCTGACCAAGAGCCAGTTCACCTATCAGTTGCAGCCCCAGACCGACCGTTACACGTTCAATCTCGACTACTGCACTACTGGTGTAGGTTGCACCTGTGTCTATGTACTCGACGAGTATAGGGTTAAGCCTGCTTCATACGACAGGGTAATCACCATCAAACCCAAGAGATAATCATTGGGTTAACGTTTACTGCCCTATTGCCTGGCGGTATTCCAACAGTTTGTTCTGGTAGTCGGCAAGGGCGTCGGTGTAGTGGTCGAGACTCTGCTGGTAGAGGAGTTGGGCTTCAAGCAAGTCGCTCATTTTCGATGTTCCAGCGCGGTAGAAATTGCGGTTCAGGCGGAGGTTCTCTTCCGCCTGATCTATACTGCGCTGGGCAATCTCAAGTTGTTGGCGAGCCTCTACGACGTTGTTCCATGTGTTCTGCATACGGATCATCAGCAGTTGGGCATTGTCCTCAAGTTGCTCTACTGCCTTCAGATGTTCTATCTTCTTTCGCTTGATGGCGTGTGAACCTCCCCACCAGTCGGTGATGGGCACACTGACTGTGGCGAACACCATGCCAAAGGTATGGTCGTTGTCCAGCAGGTTATGGTAGTTATATCCGGCACCCACAGATACGGATGGCAGATTCTGACCCACTGCAATCTTCTTCTGGAGGTCTGTCGCCTCTACCTGTTTGCCAAGCAGTTGGTATTCTGCTGTGTTCAGTAGGGCCTGGCTGTGGTCTTGCTTTTGCGGCAGGGGCAATGACATGTTCTTTATATCGCTTGTCACGCTGAAGGCTTCATGGTTGAGTCCACAATACTGCGCCAACAACAAACGGATGATGTTGATGCTGTTCTGGAGTTTCAACCGCTGGCTCTCCACATCGTTCCTACGAAGTTGAACTTGAAGAAGGTCGTTGCGCAATGCAACACCGGCACGAACTGCTACCTCCACATCTTTCTGGATGTTGGACAACAAGGTGTCTACGGCATTGATGGTCTTCATCTTCTCCTGAAGCGAAACCAACTGCCAGAAGTATTGCTCTGTCGTTTTCTCCACCTCGTTCTCTGAGAGTTGCAACTGAAGGAGACTGACGTCTTCACCCACCTTGGCCAGACGGTTGCCATTGATAATCTGACCGCCGGCAAACACGGGCTGAATAGCCATCAGCGAACCTATGACACCATTCTTCATCATCGCGATGTTGACCGGATCGCCCAGACTTGCGAGTGCTTCGGCTGTGAGCGACTGAGCAAGTGCGGCTCCAAGTTCTGGCGATATGGTCTCGGAGGGATTGATGGTGGTTTTCGCCATCTCCTTGTTGGCATTAAACCAGACTCCTGTACCGCTGATGTTGGGGAAATACTTGGTGAACGCCTCTTTGCGCTGGTGCTGGGCTGACTCTATGTCGTGACGCGCGTTACGGATGGCGATGTTGTTGCTGCGAGCAGAGTCCTTGAGTTGCTCCAAGGTGTAGGTCTGGGCTGATGCCGTAATGCTGCAGCCGAATGCGATGATAGCCAATATTTTTTTCATGAGCAATTACTTTCTGATTGCTTTTACTTCGTTGAAACTTTCCAATAAATGACAGGGAGCATGGTGACAACCATGATGAGCGTTCCAATGCCACCGGCGAAGATGGTGACACCAACTGGCATCCAGAATGAACTCTGGGCGATAATCATCGGCACCACCCCGACGGCGGTGGTGGCGGTGGTGAGGAAGATGGGCACCATACGTCGTTTGCCTGCTTCGTAGGCCGCCTGGCGCACTGCCTTGTTGTAGGCTTTTTTATCAACTGTCCAGTCACCATGTTCTGCCACGTATTGTTTAATCAAGTCGATGGCATGTTCAAAGATGAGTATCTCGTTGCGCATGATGATACCCATCAGGGTGATAAGGCCGAAGATTGAGGTCAGGCCGAGGGCTCGGTTCATCAATCCCAGGCCGATAAGCGCGCCTGGGGTCATCAGTCCCAGCGCCGCCATGCATATCAGTGTGATGCCATACTTCTTGAAGTTGAACAGAAGGAAGAAGAACACGATAATCATAGCGATGGCGATTCCTCCGATGATTTGCGGTAAGGCCTCATCGCCATATTCTATCTCGCCGCCCACTTCGGTACGCACTCCCTGAGGAAGAACGATGTCCTCGTTCATGATTCGTGCTATCTCCTTCTCCACAGGAGCGGTATAGACTCCTTGTGCGAAATGGCCTGTCACAGTGATGCAACGTTCGCCACCGCGATGCAGAATGCGGCTCTCGCTCCACTTCGGACTTACCTCGGCTATCTGGCGCAAAGGTACGGTGGTGTTCGTTTGGTTGATGGCTCCTGAAATGATTGATGTGGGCGACGATATGCCTATGTTGGCAATGTCGGAGAAGGTCATGTCGGCATCGTCTTTCACCACGATGG
>CACYEC010000517.1 GCA_902773225.1 uncultured Bacteroidales bacterium | reverse complement strand
TCCTCCCTCCTTTTCAGGGAACACACGATTCACGCGAGCTATGGCCTGCATCAGATTATGACCCTTCATGGGCTTATAGACATACATCGTAGCCAATGATGGCACATCAAAGCCTGTGAGCCACATATCCACAACGATGGCAATCTTCATGGGCGAGTTGTCCTCCTTGAAGAGAGCAGCATATTCCTTGTTCTTCTTGGGGGAAATAATGTCATGCCACTCCTCCTTATCGGTATTCGCAGCACTTGCCACCACATGCACTTTCTCTTCCCATTCAGGACGCATCTCAAGCAGTTTCTTATATATCTTTACCGCTGCATCCTTATTATATGCTACAATCATCGCCTTGCCTGTCAGTTCATATTGGCGGTTGGTCTCGTAGTGATTCACGATGTCTTCACACAGGCTGGCGATGGTATCAGGGTGACATAGTATCTCCTTGATGCCACTATTATCCTGCCGTGCCTTCTCAATCTGTTCGTCAGTGGCGCCTTCGTCTGCCAGAGCGTCAAACTCTTCATCCAGCTTCCGGAGAACATCCTCGTTTAGTTTCAGATTAATGACACGGCTCTCGTAGTATACAGGCCTAGTTGCTCCGTCCTCTACGGCTTGAGTCATATCGTAAACATCGATATAGTCGCCAAAAACTTCCTTGGTATCTCTGTCTGCCTGAGAAATCGGCGTACCTGTGAATCCTATGAATGAAGCATGTGGCAGTGCCTCACGCATCAGCAGGGCAAAGCCTTTCTTCATTTTCTCAGCTTTCGCGTCCCAATGTTCATCGCCATACTGCGAACGATGGGCTTCATCAGTTATCACGATGATATTCTCACGTTCCGAAAGAAGTCCTGTACCCTCTTCAAATTTCTGTATTGTAGTAAAGATAATGCCACCCGTCTGCAGGTCTTTTAGCTTACGCACCAAGTCCTCGCGTCCTGCGGTTTTGGTAAGTTTTCCCTTTTCGTTCAGGTCGAAACCTACACGTTGCGGTTCTTGGCGCAGGAACTTCTGACATCCAGCAAACTGTTCATATAGCTGCTGGTCCAAGTCGTTGCGGTCTGTTACCACTACGATGGTGCATTGCGGATACAGTTGTATCAAACGATGCACATAGAACACCATCGAGAGCGACTTACCAGAACCCTGCGTATGCCAGAATACACCAATCTTACCATTTCCGCCCAGGGCTGTTTCCGTATGCACCAAGGCCTTGTTAACTGCAAAATACTGGTGATAGGCAGCCATTATCTTAGCAACCTTACCGTCCTTATGATCAAAACAGATGAAGTTTTGAAGCAAATCTATCAGTCGCTCCTTTGGGAAGATACCTTCAAAGAAAGTGTCGTAGTCTATTGCATCCTTGGTTTCCTGCTCACCATCTTTGCTCTTCCATTCCATGTAGCGGTTGGCTTTGGCTGTAAGTGTTCCAGCCTTTGAAGTAGAAAAATCGCTGGTTACGGAGAAAGCATTATATACAAACAACGTAGGGCACTTCTGCTGGTACTGCTTAATTTGCAGATAGGCATCTTCCTCCTCTACGTTGTCGTTAGCAGGCGATTTCAGTTCTATCACCACCAGAGGCAGACCATTTACGAATACCACGATGTCGCAACGTATCTTGTCATACTCCACCATACGCCACTGATTACAAACCTTAAAATGATTCCGCTGGGGTTGATCAAAATCTATGAGTTTCACTAATGCAGTCTGGTTCCTACCATCAGCCACGAATTTTACTTCTACGCCATTCTGAAGATAGTCCATCAGCTGCTCGTTCCGCTGCTCTAGCATGCCCTCATTGATGTGGGTAATGATGCGGTAGGCCTCATCTATCACCTCTTCGCTATCATCAGGATTCAGCGCCTTCAGGGCCTTCTGCAAGTCCTCCACATAATATGGCTCGCGGAAATCACGCTCCACGTCATAACCACATTCGTAGTCATAGCCCAGCTCCTTGAACAGTTGTATCAAGGTCTGCTCGTATTCGTTTTCTCCGTATTTGTTTTCGCTCATATCTTCAAGATATTTTTGCGTTATTTTTTTTCTTCTTCAACAGGGTCATCTAATACCACTCGTATATGATAGCCCTTATACACTCCTGCGCGTACAGACGGATTTTGGATGTTAAATTTCTTATTCGCCTCTACGAAATCTATCAAATTATCAAGTATCTTATCATCTATAACCATATTATCTAATATTATAACGTTATATCATCTATTTTTATTTCACCAGACATCAAGCGAGGAAGAAGGGTGTCACGAAGTTCTGCAAGTCGACGGGATTCTTTGCAATTGAATAATATTTGTCTGATATATGGCAATACAATTTTGCCAAATTTCTGCACAAACTCGTTCTCAGGCGAGTAAATAAGTAAATTCTCGATATCCTGCCTGTTGATACCTGGGATTGCAGCCTTTCCTCCTTGTGCATTCAGATAATTCATCACATAATCAGTTTTGAAATAGAAATAGCAGAATGCATTATAACCTTTGTTATTAAAGTCCAATTTGAATACATGCTCATTTAAATAACACTCTTCAAATGGATAGCCTTCACCAAAGATAGAATAATTCGGAATAAAGTAGCCAGGCTTACCACCATCTTTGTATATCAGGAGTTCATAGCCGTTTACTTTTCCATTCTTCAATGATGATGCGTACTCCTCTGTAATATATTTAGTTTTAGAATAGTCGTAATTGCCTATACCTTTCACATTTTCTGCCCCTACACTTGGTACTCCAAAGTTTATTTCGCTCACACCTCCCTTTGGCCTTCTTCCCGTTTCAAGTATGTGAGAGACATCTGAAATAAAATCCATTTTCAAACCTTTTGGGATCATCCCAAGTTCACTCTCCACGAACTCACCATCCTTGAAAGGTTCAAAATCAACAAACCAAGACTTAAACAAAGCCTGAGCCTGCTGCTCTAAATTGTCATTTATCCGTCTGTTTACCTCGATTTTGTCATCAAGGGATTTGAGAACATGTACTATCAGTTTTTGAACAGACAATGGTGGTATTGACACAGTAAAATCACTAATAATGTCTTGTGTCATCAACGGTTGTGCTCCGCCTATGTGATGGTGATGGAAATCAAGCGTGGTCATGAGATAATAAAGGAATTGCGTGTCAACAATATCTTTTGCAAATACTGAAATTGCGTTATCAGACACCCAGCATTTGCTATCACACTTATAGACACATCCACAATAAGCACCAACTCGTCCAACTATAATTGTATTTTCTGCATTGTACGAATCGGAATAGTCCATGATACCATTACCACCATAGACAGGAAAGACACCATTACTTTGCGGACGTTTCTTTCCATTCTTCATGTTGGTTATCTCCCCCAACTTATATTCTCTCCACTCTTCCATATTACACCCATTTAATACCAATTGATTCTAAGGCATTATCTATCTCCTCGATGGTTTTATTCCCACAATTACGATACCTTTGGAGGTCTGACTTTTTATGTTTCAAAATATCGTCAATCGTTCTGCAATTAGCAGACTTCAGAATAGACAGCGCCCTAACGGATAATGAAAGATCTGTCACATGCATCCTCAACTTCTCCGATAAGTCATCCACACCTTTGTTTTGCAGCAAGAAGAACTCCTTTTGCTGTTCTATCTCGCGGCGCAGTTCCTCTTCGGTAGGCATATACGTCATATATTTGGCGGCAAAGAGTTGATCGCTAT
This sequence comes from uncultured Bacteroidales bacterium, assembly GCA_902773225.1. Classification (GTDB taxonomy): domain Bacteria; phylum Bacteroidota; class Bacteroidia; order Bacteroidales; family Bacteroidaceae; genus RUG11857. Next base: position 235 of record CACYEC010000517.1, on the reverse strand, counting down.
CATTCAGCACAGAATAACGTGCAATAGTATTGTCAGTATCCGTACAAAGTAAGACGCCTATGGTGGGCTGGTCATCTTCACCTTTTATAAGGTCATCATACATGCGGACGTACATATCCAGTTGTCCTATGTCCTGATGAGTAAGGCGGTGTGTCTTCAACTCGAAGATGACAAAGCGCTTCATTTTGAAATTGTAAAATACAAGGTCAATGTAGAAGTCTGAGGTTTGTGTTAC
>CACYEC010000516.1 GCA_902773225.1 uncultured Bacteroidales bacterium | reverse complement strand
GACACCTCTCAATAACTGTGGGTGCATTCAGCGAAACTGAATGCACCCACACCCTTTCTATATATATCCATCTCCTCAATCATGAAGTTTCCTTTTCTCCAGCTCTCCTTAGCGATTAAAATCTAAAGCCCAAGGAGACAAGCGAACCGGATTCTCAGCTCACTTCATCACGACTTTTTTCCCACCGACGATGTAGATGCCACGCTGGGAGGGCATGCCATTGAGTTTTCGTCCATCTAAGGTAAACCATTGACCATTGACCATTGACGATTGACCATTGACCGTTGACCATTGACCATTTTCCGTTGACCATTGAACGCAGTCGATTGCAGATGCGTTCTCATCGCTGAAGTTCAGCACGAAGCGGAGAGATGTATTGCCCTCGGAGAGGGTGGGGGCACCAGCCTTCAGACCGTTGTGCAGACGGAACAGGGCGCGGCAAGAACCGACAGTCATGTTGGCAGTGGGATAGTACAGGCTGTTGTCGCCACCAAGGTAGAGCATGGTCTTCTCGTTAGCATCCAGAGTCACAGGCGAGAACGAACCTTCGAAATCAACCCACTGTGTGCCCACGGCGCCACCTGCGGTAGTGCTGATGGTACATCCATTAAAGACGGGGTCGGTGATGGGGTCGCCCGTGGTTGTCCACTTCACGATGTAGGGCGTGCCGGCTTTGATGCTGGAGGCTTCATCGAAGTAGAGTGCCAACGTACCCTCTTCCTCGTCATATTCGGCCGAGGTGAAGGTCATCAGGGTTGCCCCGTCGAGCGGTGTTTCGCTGATGTCTTCTACATCGAAGGGCAGGCAAAGCGTGTTCCAAGAACCGTCCTTCCAGAGCGTGCGGCCGGAGAGGGTGACATTGACCGGGCATTGTTCGTTGTCGGCGATGGTCTCGCTGTTGTCGGTGTTGTCGCCTAAGGTGATGTCTGCGGTTGTCGTAATGCCCGAGACAGTCTGGTCGTCGTTGAACGTATAGACGTAAGTGCCTACTCTGTAAGAACAGTTGGCACTGTAGAAGGTGATACTGAGAGTATTGTCTTCGTTTGTGTTGTTTTCCAAGTCAATCACATGAATGGGGATATTCAGTTTTGTCGAGGTGATGTTCACCTGTGGGTTGTCACCTGTAGAGGACAGCGTTATATCGTTGAAGTTGGCGTTGCGGAGCGTCAACGATACCGAAGAATAGTCGTCAGCCCATGTCCACTCGGGTTCGAAGACATAGAGGAAGCGGGCGAAGTAATCGGCAATCTGATTGTGGGTGAAAGGATCTTCGCGAGTCTCATTCAGAGTCACCACCTCCCCGGCTCTCAGAAGATGTTCCTCCTCATCTGCCTGCATCTCGATACTTGTCGGGCGTGTTGTCGGGTTGGCTATATACCCCATAAAGAGCATGTCGCTTCTGTTGGTGGTAGGTTCGGGAAGTACAAACTTCTGGCCCTTCGTCATACCGGGGATTCCTGTTCGTGAATTGATGTCGCAGTTGCCGTCCTGATACCAGAAGTTGACTGTTACGGATTCTGCGGGAGAGTCTTGTTCAAATCCGCAGACACAGGTCGTAGCGCCATTATCATAGAAGTGGTTCTTAGGTCCGTCTGTCAAGTTGCAGTAGCGGCAGTGCCAGGTGTGGTAATTTTGGGTAAAGGTGTAATTCTGCGCCTCGGTCTGGTCGCTACCCTCGGTCGGTGTGGTGTGATCGCAAGTCTCAATCTTGGCGTAAGAGCGATACCAGCAGGCATAGGGGCGCTCTCCGTTTGTGAACACACGCTCGGGATTGGGGCTATAGTTGGTGTTGTCAGAAATACTTAGGCTGCCCGCTGTGACCCTCATGCCGTCGCCAATTTCGAGCGTACCGTGGTCGGAAGAATCGTATCCACCGATGGCCCTGCTTTCTGTACCTCCAAATAGTTCGACCTTGCCGCCAAGGATATGGACATTGCCGCCTTTGCCATCTCTACCACCGCCAATGGCTGTACCGTATGATTTTTTATCAAAACCCCGAACATGGGAATAGACTTCACCCCCGTAAATATAGACGGAACCACACGTTCCTTCGTATCCTGCTCCAATACCGGCACCATTATGGCCACCTATCACGTCAACCGTTCCACCCCAGATGGTGATGAGGCCTCCATTGCCTTTTTTGCCTCCACCTATGGCGGCAGCACCTCCCCTGCTTTGTGCATTGACTTTGCCACCGTAGATGGTGATTGGACCTCCTTGATTGCCTCGAAGGCCGCCACCGATGCCAGCACCTGCAAAGTCGTTGTTATAGTTCGTAATCTTCATTTCGCCAGCATAAACGATCACTTCGCCACCGATGCTGCTTTCATAGCCTCCGCCGATGCCGGCACCTTGACCCGCTTGAATCACATCTATTGTAGCGCCATGGACATAGAAACTGCCCATATTGTTTTCCTTTCCTCCGCTGCCGATTGCTGCCGCATCCGAATACACACCATAACGTGGTGAATCCAAATCTGTCGTATTGTACACTCTAAGTGTACCTGTATTACTGTCGGAAACGCTGTAAATGGAGAGTTTATGGTCGCCTTCCAACTTCACATGTGCGCAACTAAGCGTTGCGCCATTGGACAGAATCAAGTGCGTGTCGCCCATGATGTTCAGCACCTTGTACTTGGTGTCGCTCTTCACCACATAGTAACCGTCCAGTCCAATCCAGTCGTCGCCATGGTCGCCTTCGAGTACGGTGCAGTCCTGCGTCTCAGTAGTGGTCACCACCTCCTCGTTCTCCTCATCCCACGAGCGCACCTGAAACGTGACGCTCTCTGCCCATGCTCCCTGTACAGCGGCACAGAGAAGGGCGAAAACTGATAGTAATAGTTTGCTCATATCATCGTTTAGTTATCAAGATGCAAAAATAGCCTTTTTTTTCGTTACTTATTGCCTTTTGCTTAGAAAAAGAGCCCAAAAAGTGGCTCTCATTGGATCCTAATAACCTTAAGGACTCTTTACCCCTGTAGCTATGTCGAGCGTGAGCATTTTAGGCGAAGCCAATGGTCAATGATTCAATAATGCAATCATGCGTCTTTGCCTCCTTGTCGTAGCAGATGCCAACAAGCAATACATCACCAGCATAGTCCGTTACCTTCTCCCAATAGCGACGCTCCTTGATTTGGGCAATGGCCTCATCTGCACTATGACCGTATTTCAATTCGATGACGATGGCAGGGGAATCCACGTTCTTGCGGGGGATTAGTACAAGGTCTGCATAACCTTTACCAGAAGCGTACTCTCTGTGAAAAATATAGTCTCCGTGCGCGAAATAATAGGCAATTGACGATACACAAGCCATGGAGTTCTCGTCGTTGTAGGAGAGAATGCTCGTATTCTCGCTGTGGGCGGCCTCAACACCACGCGCCACAGCCTCGGCATTGCAGGCGAGGGTGTTGTCAAGAAGTTGTTCCGATTGCTGGAGAGCCTTCACGACATTGGTCCAGTTGGTTTCCTCCACCGCATTCCTCAATTCACCCGACACCTCATAGTTGGGTACATAACACTCTCTTGTACGGCGGTCGTAACTCAGATAACCTAAGTGGATAAGCACCGTCAGTACATCATCGCGACCTTTAATCACTGATATATCGTTCTGGAACTTGGTCGTGTTCACTTTCACTCGACCACCACTCAACAGGAAAAGGATGTTGTCCTTCAAGCCCTCGAAGTTCATCTGGATATAGTCGTTGACAGTTTCAAAAGCACCCGTTCCTGACCAATAACTCTCACACCACTGCTTTTGTATAGCCTGCATTACTGAATTGGGGTTGAACATCGAAGGCTGCGGCCCTATCTGGTAGCCGTCGTACCACTTTTCCAGTTCGTCGAAGTCCATGCTGTGCTTATCTGCCAACATGCGCACCTCATCCTTTGTAAATCCAAAGAACGGAGCCATGTTGCCAGGCGACACCATAGAATACTCTATGAAGTTGTTGAGTGCCGACTGGGTCTTGAACTTCTTGATGGGCAGAATCCCCGTCATATACACACCTGCGAAAACTCTCATGCCCGACACATCCTTGAACATACGGCGAAGCAAGTTCAGGTACTCGTCCATCACTTGGGGCTTGCTTACAAACTCACGGCAGATGGCGTCCCACTCGTCGATGATAAAGACGAAATATGCTCCTGTCTCGAGGTTGATGCGCTGAAGATAGTCCATCAAATCGTCGTCATCGTGAAGTGGTATTTGTGGGTAAGCCTTTTGGACATCCTTCTTCAGTTCTGTTTGTATGTGGTTGACGATGTTGTCATTTTTGAAGCGGGTGATGAATTTGGTCATGTCGAGGTAGATGACCGGATACTTGTTCAAGTGTTCTTCGAAGGTGGGATTGTTGGCAATCTGCAGGTCTGTGAAGAGTAAGCGAGAGTCGCAGGAATGGTCATAGTAGGCGGCCAGCATCTTCGCCGCCATTGACTTGCCAAATCGACGGCAGCGGGTCACGCAGATGAAACGTTGGTCTGTGAACAGTGTCTTGTTGACCACGTCGATCAGCCCCGACTTGTCGATGTACTCTGTTTTGCGAGATGACTGGAATCCCTCGTTACCGCTGTTGATATAAATGCCCATAGTGCCTATTTTTCATTGATGCCACAAAGATAATGCAAATTGAGCGCAGAACGAAATGAATCCATTCATTTCTTATGCCGAAATGCAGCTTATCTTCGCTTTAATG
>CACYEC010000515.1 GCA_902773225.1 uncultured Bacteroidales bacterium | reverse complement strand
TTCTCTGGAAAAGCCGATTCGTAGAGGCCACGCCATTCCTTATTGTAAGAATATGCTGGTGTTATCTGTACAGTTTTCATCTGATTGTCTCTGACATGTTCATTCCTAACCAAACGGCAAAGATGCCAATCATCACGCTTGAATTATACTACTGCAAAAATAATCGTTTTTTTGCACATAATATGCCATTGAATTGAAATTTTAACAGATACGATTTCAAATATTTCAAAATAAATAATGAACTATGATTCAATAACAACCTAATTATAAAGTAATAACATAAATTTATTAAACTATTACTTTAAGACGTATATTCATCTGTGAGGAAGTTTACACATGAAGTAAAAAAAGTATTATATCAAAATAATCATTGATTATTCATTGAGATTTTACCATTTTTGTATAAGTTTGCATATCAATAAAACATGAAGCATAAAAGAGCGACCTTGTTCACTTTAAAGGAAAAGGGAAAAAAGGTAATTCAATGTGCTTATTATCAATTATCTCGTTAAGGAAACAAGAATGACGATATGAAAAGAGTTTTATGGATTTCAATGCTGGCGTATCTGCTGATGGTATGCGGCACAGAGACGATTCAGGCCAGATTGTGGAATAACGCAAAGTTGGTGGAGGCTACCTCAAAGCCAAAGAAAAAGAAAGACAAGAAGCGTAGGAAGAAGGACGCAGAGGCCAGTAAGAAAGAACGCAGCATCGTGGTGCTATACGAGAATGATGTCCATTGCGCCGTTGATGGCTACGCCAAGTTGGCTGGTCTTCGCGACGCCATTGCCGACACAGCCGATGTGTGCCTTGTGTCGAACGGAGACTATGTGCAGGGCATGACCGTAGGTGCCATCTCGAAAGGCCAGTATGTGGTGGATATCATGAAGACGCTGAACTACGATGCCATCACCCTGGGCAACCACGAGTTTGACTACGGTATTGAACGGATGTTCCAGTTGTTGCGCCAAGTCCCCTCTCCCATTGTATGCTGCAACCTTTATGACGTACGCCAAGGACGCCCAGTCTTTTCCCCATACGTCATCAAGCGCGTAGGAAACAAGCGTATAGCCTTCGTAGGAGCGGTGACCCCCACCACGATGGAAACCGAGGCATACGCATTCCGCGATGCTGAGGGCAACATCATCTACGACCTGCAACCCGAGGACATCCCCGTAATGGTGCAGCGTGCTGTGGACGAAGCGCGTAGAGCTGGTGCAGACTATGTAATCATTGATTCCCACCTCGGAGAAGAAACCACCTACCGCAACTCCGACTCCCATACAATGGTAGCCAACACTCAGGGCATAGACATCGTGCTGGACGGTCACAGCCATGCCGTCATCGTTGCAGACACCGTGATGAACAAGGTAGGCAAACCCATACAGGTGACTCAGACAGGCACAAAATTCGCCAACATCGGCAAACTGCTCATCACCCCCGACGGTCAGATGATTACCTCACTCATTCCCATCGAAAGTGTGACGGAACGAAATACATTCGTAGCACAGGTAGTGGACAGTATCCATGCCATGCTCGACGAACAGACCAGCCGTATCATCTGCCACAGTGAGGTGCCACTGCTCATCCTCGACGACGAGGGCAACGAGGCAGCACGCATGAGCGAGGTCAATGCAGGAGACATCGTGACTGATGCCTATCGTCTGATGACAGGTGCTGACATCGGATTGCTCAACAGTGGCAGCATCCGAAACGAGTTGAAAAAGACGGGCGACCTGACATACGGTGACATCCTCACGTTACTGCCTTATGACAATTATATCGTCGTGGCCGAAACGACAGGCGGCACCATCATGAAGATGCTGCAGAAATTAGTCAGTTTCCTTCCCGAACCAGACGGACAATTTCCACAGGTGTCGGGTCTGAAGTTCACGGTACAGATGAGCGACCACAGCGTGAGCGACGTTCAAGTACTTAATAAGGCCACCCAACAATACGAGCCCCTTAACCTTGACCGCATCTACTCCATCGCCACCACCAAATACTGTGTTGCCGACGGCGGACTGCACAACACATTGGAAGGAAGCAAAATCACCCACGAGACCTCCAAGACCTACAGCGATGTCTTCATCGATTTTCTCACTGAAAAATTGAACGGTCACATCGGCAAAGAGTATGCCGAGCCACAAGGACGCATCATCATCAAACCATAACCGACAACAATTACAATCTCCAATAAAAACCTACAAGCGCATGAAAAAGATTATGATTGGAGCACTGACAGTGCTCGCTGTTGCCACTTCTTGCACCAATGCAAGCAATGAGACCAAACAACTTTTTAGCCAGAAAGCCATCGACTACATTGAGTCGGTTCCCTTCGACGTGAATCGCACTTCGCTTTACAATGCTGATGAGTTGTATGCTGGCTATGACCCAGCCAACCCCGAGAGTTTTGAGACTTGCTACGACACGAAGGTGTACAAACACTACATAGACAAGGGGAAGCAAGCCAAGGATGTGGAAGAGTCGCTGGCTCGCACACTCCACGACCACGGCATCCACACCGCCCTTGACCAGTTCTTCAAGGAACACGATTCCCGGCTCTGTGTGGGCATCATGGGTGGTCACGCCCTGTTGCGTACCGACCCCATGTATGAGCGCGTCGTTCTTTTGAGCAAACGTCTCACCGAGCAGGGCTACATCATGCTGAGCGGTGGTGGTCCTGGCGCTATGGAGGCAACCCACCTTGGCGCATGGATGGCCGAGCGAACAGATGAAGAGGTAGCTGATGCCGTAAAGATACTGTCTTCAGCCCCATCGTTCAAGGATGAGGGCTGGCTTGCCACATCGTTCGAGGTGATGAAGAAATATCCCCGCAAGGGCGAGTACGTGAGCCTCGGCATCCCCACCTACCTCTACGGGCATGAGCCTTCAGCTCCTTTCGCCACGCACATCGCCAAGTTCTTTGAGAACAGTATCCGTGAAGACCTCATCCTCACTGTAGCGTTCGGTGGTATCATCTATACCCCAGGTAGCGCTGGCACCATGCAGGAAATCTTCCAAGACGCAGTGCAGAACCACTACGAGTCCTTCGGTTATGCCAGTCCGATGATATTCCTCGGCACCGACTTCTGGACCAAGGAAATGCCTGTATATCCCTTCTTGGAGAAACTGGTTGAAATGGGCAAGTACAAGAACCTGCAGTTAACCCTCACTGACGACTTCGACGTAGTCGTGGAAAAACTGGATGCATTCCGCAAAGGGAATTGAACATTGGCTTCGCCTAAAATGCTAAAACTTAAGAGGCCTGCGTACTTGTGATTTTGGGTACACAGGCCTTTGTGATTTTATGAATATACACCTAAAATCTAAGACTACAAAAAACAAGAACCATAAAATTAAGTCAAAGCAAGTTCTTTCTTGAGGAATTGGGAGGTGTAGCCTTTGCCACTGGCTGCGACTTCCTCGGGTGTGCCAGTGACCATGACCTGACCTCCACCGCGTCCACCTTCAGGTCCCATGTCGATGATGTAGTCAGCCATTTTGATGACATCGAGGTTGTGCTCTATGACAATGACGGTATTACCTTTATCGACGAGGCGGTTCAGCACATTCATCAGCACCTTGATGTCCTCGAAATGTAGTCCAGTTGTGGGTTCGTCTAGGATATAAACCGTCTTACCCGTGTCCTTTTTCGCCAGTTCCGTGGCGAGTTTAACACGTTGGCTCTCCCCGCCCGACAAGGTAGTGGAAGGTTGTCCAAGTTTCACATACCCCAGTCCGACATCCTGTATCACCTTGATTTTCTTGAGGATGGTGGGTTGGTTGTCGAAGAAATCGACAGCGGTGTTGATGGTCATATCAAGCACATCGGCAATTGACTTACCTTTGAACCTCACCTCCAGTGTTTCTCTGTTGTATCGCTTGCCATGGCAAGTCTCGCAAGGTACCAGTACATCAGGCAAGAAGTTCATCTCAATCGACTTGTATCCATTGCCCCCACAAGTCTCACACCGTCCTCCCTTCACATTGAAGGAGAAGCGTCCAGGCTTGTAGCCACGCACCTTCGCCTCAGGCATCTCGACGAAAAGGCTCCTGATATCGGAAAACACCCCCGTGTAAGTAGCGGGATTGGAGCGCGGCGTGCGTCCCAAAGGACTCTGGTCCACATTGATGACCTTATCCACATACTCCATGCCCTCGATGCTCCCGTATGGAAGCGGGTCTTGCAGAGAACGGTAGAAATGCTGGCTCAGTATGGGTTGGAGGGTGTCGTTGACGAGTGTTGACTTCCCGCTACCGCTGACTCCAGTGACGCAGATGAGCGTACCGAGCGGGAAGGAGACATCGACATGCTTGAGGTTGTTGCCAGTGGCATCGTGGATGACGAGGAACTTACCATTTCCTTTTCGTCTCTCCTCCGCCACAGGCATCTTCAGTTCTCCATTGAGGTAACGAGCCGTCATGGTGTTCGACTTGACCATCTGCTGTGGTGTGCCTTGAAACACCACTTCTCCGCCCAGTCTTCCGGCTTTTGGTCCGATATCGACGATATAGTCGGCATTGAGCATCATGTCCTTGTCGTGTTCCACCACAATAATAGAGTTGCCAGTGTCGCGCAGTCGTTTCAGAGAACCAATCAATCTGATGTTGTCGCGCTGATGGAGTCCGATGCTGGGTTCGTCGAGTATGTAAAGCACGTTGACCAACTGGGACCCAATTTGAGTGGCGAGACGTATGCGCTGGCTTTCCCCTCCAGACAGGCTCATGGAGGAACGTCCGAGCGAGAGGTAATCCAGTCCCACATCGAGGAGGAATCTCAGTCTCGACTTGATTTCCTTTAGGATTTCCTCAGCTATGGTTTTCTGCTTTCCTTCCAATTGTAGTTTGTCTATCCATTCATAGAGTTCGCTGATGTCCATGGAAGAAAGTTGGTGTATGTTCTTGTCGGCAATACGGTAGTTCAATGCCTCGACATGCAGTCGGGCGCCCTTGCAAACCGGACAGGTGCAGACCTTGTCGAACGAATCCGCCCATTTCTGTGCCGAAGCGGACTGCTCACGGTCGAGCAATTGTCTGATGTATTTAGCAAGCCCTTCATATTCAACGAAATAATCAGATGAAGTATGGATAAGAGAAGCCTTGATTCTGACCTTGTCGGGTGAACCGTAGATAATGTCGTGGACAGCATCTTCAGGAAGGTCGCGCACCGGAGTGTCGATGTCGGCCTCATATTTCTGCAACAGAGCGTCGATTTGCCAAAACACCATTGTTGGCCTGTACCTTCCCAAAGGTGCCAAGGCCCCTTGACGGATGGTAAGGTCTCGGTTTGGTATGATTTTGTCGTCGTCAACGAGGTTGACGAATCCCAATCCCTTGCATTTGGGACACGCACCTTGTGGTGAATTGAAAGAGAAATTGTTGGGTGCGGGGTCTCTGTAACTGATTCCAGAGGAAGGGCACATCAGCCGCTTGGAGTAATACTTGAGTTGATCGTTGTCCTTGTCGAGAACCATCACCAGTCCCTCTCCCATCTTCATGGCGATGCTGAGGCTCTTCTTGAGTCTGTCTGTGTCCTTGCTGTTCACCGCCAGTTTATCGACCACCACCTCGATGTCGTGGTTCTTATATCGGTCAACCTTCATGCCAGGCAACACTTCCTTCATTTCTCCGTCAATCCTGACATTGACGAATCCCTTCCTTCGCACATCCTCGAAGAGTTCACGGTAGTGTCCTTTCCTGGACCTGACCAATGGCGCGAGTATAAGAATGCGTTTGCCGTCGTATTTACGCAGTACCAGTTCCAGTACCTGTTCCTCTGTGTAGCGCACCATCTTCTCGCCCGTGATGTAGGAATAGGCGTCGGCCGCACGCGCGAAGAGCAGACGCAGGAAGTCGTATACCTCTGTTGTGGTGCCCACGGTTGAACGCGGGTTCTTGTTGGTGGTCTTCTGCTCTATGCTGATGACCGGGCTCAGTCCTGTGATTTTATCCACATCAGGCCGCTCCATTCCCCCAAGGAAGTTGCGTATGTAAGCGGAGAAAGTCTCGATATAGCGTCTCTGTCCCTCGGCATAGATGGTGTCGAAGGCCAGCGACGACTTGCCACTTCCACTGAGTCCCGTAATGACGGTGAGGCTATCTCGCGGTATGCTCACATCGATATTCTTGAGATTATGGACCCTTGCGCCATAGACCTCAATCCATTGCTTTGTGTCGTCAGTTTCCACTTCCCCACTCTGCTCCGCACTGTATTTCCCGTTTCTCAATTCTTCCGACATGCGTTCACTTCAACTGTTAAAATGTATTGATAAAATGGTATTTGAGTTTCTTCCGTTTATTGTGAGCCAGTCGCTCCCCCCGACTCCGAACTCTCGTTAAAGCCCTTGAGCACATTGATGGTTTTCTTGATGTTGTATTTCACACCATCCGAACCTACTGCAGTCAACTGAAGGAAATAGACCCCATCGGGTATGTATTTGCCATTGACTCTTCCATCCCATCCTTCCGCCGCATTGTCAAGCGTCATGGTGTATAGTTTCTTTCCCCATCTGTTGAAGAAAATTGCGTCGAGTTTCACTATCGACTTGTAGGTTATTTTGAAAGTGTCGTTAATTTTGTCGCCATTGGGTGAGAATCCATTGGGGCATTTCAGCGAAGACTCACTGATGGTGACATTGAAAGGGTCGCTAACGTAATTAACAGTGTCACCGTCGAGTGTAAAAGTGACTGTACACACAATCTTGTAGCCCCCAGCCTCAGTCAGGGTGTATGTAGTATAATCCTCATAACGAGTCAGCAAGAGCGATTCGCCACCTTTGGTTTTGAAAAACTGCCATTTGCATACATAATCATAGCCACCGTCATCGATATCAACATCGCAAGTCAGATCCACGGGCGCCTGTGTGGTTTTCGACTCTCCAGGGGCTAATTTCACATCTGTGGAGTCGTCAATAGAAAAAAAAGTGACAGAAGGTGTGGCCTGCTGTGCATCCACCACAGTAGTCAAGCAAAAAGATAAAAGAGATAAGAAGATGAATCGGTTCATTTTCGTCATAAAGATAGATTCTTTATAATAATAACGCAAAATTAGTCAAATCTTGCCCAAATTCAGCAAAAAATCATGTTAAATGCTATACAAAAATGATTTGAAGGTACAAGAATGAATAAAAAAGACTAATTTTGTATGATAAAACGGAAAAGAATCACAAAAACGACAATCTGACGATATGTTGAAACGCATCACATCAGCCATTGTTCTATGTCTGGCAATGGCAACATCTCTTCTCGCACAGACAGAAGGACAGAAAAAACACGAAGTGCAGGCTGGCGAGACACTTTACTCTCTGGCCCGTGCCAACGGAGTGACAGTTGAGGATATTCGGAAGGCCAATCCCTCGATGGACATTCTCAAGACGGGTATGGTCATCATCATCCCCGCCCCTAAGCCCAAACCCGTCGACACAAATGCTCCGAAGCAAAATAAGCCCAACTGCCGAACAACGTACACGGTGGAGAAGAAAGAGACGGTTTATGGCATTTGCCGTAAGTTCAACCTGAGCATGGACGAGTTTCTGGCCGCCAACCCTCAAATCACCAAAGAGAAGATCAAGAAAGGTGAGGTAGTGTGCATACCTTTCACCAAGGCCGAGATAGAGGCGAAGAAGGTGGAGACGGAGAAAAAAGAGCAGGAGAAAGAGAAACTGGAGGCTGAGAAGGTTCACAGGGTGAAGTCGGTGAAGGTAGGTGTCATTCTGCCTTTCGGGCTGCAGAACGCCAAACTGAGTTCTGAGTCCCAGCGCATGGTCGAGATGTACGAAGGATTCCTACTGGCTGTTGATTCACTGAAGAAGACAGGAGTGAATGTCGATATCTACACTTTCGACGAGAAGGACACATACGGTTATGTGGATTCTCTGACCAGGAACAATAGCATATTCCCCTATCTCAACATCATTTTCGGTCCTTTCCGCGCCAACCATATCACACAGTTGTCGGACTATGCCACCAAGCACGACATCCAACTTGTTGTTCCATGCTCATCGAAATACGGACTGGCCAACAACAGTCCCAACCTCTTCCAGGTCAACACCAGCGAGAACTATATCTACGACAAGGTGTATGACGCGTTCATCTCCAACTATGCCGGAAGCAACATCATTATTGTGAGTATGAACGAGACGGAACGAACAGAATTCTTAAACGGTCTGAAAGGAAAACTGACTGAGAAAGGCAAGAGTTATGCCAACATCGCTTTCGCCGACATTGACAATATCAGCACCATGCTCAGCGCCGACCAACAGAACGTCCTGGTTCCCACCTCAAATTCTCAGAACGCTTTCGAGATGCTGTGTCTGAAACTCAACTCAATGGAGCGCAACAAGAAGATCAGCACCGATAACATCACCATGTTCGGTTATCCTCAGTGGCAGACCTTCAGCACCAAGAACCAGGCCAACCTCAACAAGTACCGTGTCAGTTATTTCGCCACCTTCTTCAGCAATGCGAACAATTGGCGCACCACGGCATTCAGCAACAAGTTCAAGAGTTATTTCCAGCGCGACCTCATCAAGAGCCATCCTAAGTTCGCTCTGCTGGGCTTCGACTCGGGCTACTACTTCATCAAAGGAGTGTGGGAGTATGGCGACAAGTTCCAGCGCAACCTGAACGGTGTCTCCATGAAAGCCTACCAGAATCCGCTTTCGTTCCAGAAGGTGAACGCTTCTGGTGGTTACATCAACAACAAGATGATTCTCGTCAGCCACCGGACAGACGGGAGTATCAGCACGAAGGAGTATTAATTATCTCTCTCCCCTACACTATTACGATATTGAAGCATAACCTGTTTTCACCACCCCAGGACGGGCAATCATCGTTTATCGCCATGACCATCAAACCATTCACATTCCATTTTCTCCCCCGTGCAAGTTTCTTCCTTGCATTAGGTCTTTTGTTGTCCTTTTCTTGCCGTACCCATGCGCAGGTAGGCGAGCGTCGTTGCGACTTCTCCGTGGGACTGAATGGTGGTCTGACCATGAGCAGTATGGACTTTGTGCCCAAAATCAAGCAGGGTTACAAAATGTCGCCCAACTTCGGTTTCACCGCCCGATATGTCTGTGAGAAATATTTCGCCACCATCTGCGCCGTGATGCTTGAGGTGGACTATGCCAACATGGGATGGAAAGAAACCATCGACGACGGTACAGGCAACACCTACGAACGTAGTTTCTCCTACATTCAGTTGCCAATGCTCATGCAATTGGGCTGGGGTAAAGAGCAAAAGGGAGTGAAATTCGTGCTGGAGGCTGGCCCTCAGTTCGGCTACTGGTTTTCTGAAAGTGAAAAGAGGGGCGGTGGGGAATGGAACACGGCCTATCGTCCCAATGGTGTGACCTACCAGTACGATCATTCTCCCGACAACAAGTTCGAGTACGGTATTGCCGCAGGAGCAGGCATGGAACTGTCAAGTTCCATCGGACATTTCGTCCTTGTAGGGCGCTACTACTATGGTCTTGGCGATGTCTATGACAACAGCAAAAAAGGATATTTCGGCCGTTCAGCCAACCAGGCCATCATGGTGAAACTCACCTACCTCTACGATTTGGTAAAGACGAAACATCAATAATATTTCTACAAAGGTAGAAGTAATCCCATCCGGTAGAATGTAACGACAAAATCAAGGACGTCGTGATGTAACTCCCCAGTGTTTTCGAACTGCGCTTCTGCTTTCTCTGTCGCCTCTTTGACAGAACAAGGAGAAGAGAATAACTGCCAAAGGAAAACGCTTGATGGATTAAGATTAATCATGCCATTGAACACCTGTGCCACTTTACCTGTGGGTACAAGAATACCTTCATCAGCAATCTTCCTGAATACGAAATCAGGATGAGTCTGGAATAGACGCCCACAAATCCCATCGAGGTTGGCATCCATATAATCCCCTAACTTTTCATCGGGTACACAGAACAAAGGATCCATAACGGCTTTAGATTTGGGATCGACAATCTTAATCTTGTTATTATTCATCATGTGATTGTATTAAAAAAATCCGCGGGAATAGTATTTCTCGCGGATGATGCTGTTTATCGCATACTTAAGCGATGATAAGTTATGAATTACCGTCAGGTCTGTTTCCTGTATAGAGAATCATACCTCTTTCTCCTTCAAGATTCATTGTCACAGCATTCAAGGCCATAGGGCTGGAGTTAGCGTCTGTAAGAACCAGCACAGCATTCTCCACGAATTGATACTGTCCCCTGCTTAGTTCCATTTGAGAAGTAGGAGTAGACAATGTCTGTTGAGACGTAGTATTGTTCAACCATGTATCTCCACTCGAGGTAAAAGATAATTCCCCGTTTTCGTAGACATATGTTCCGTCAAGTTCAGCGTCATGGTCAACATCTTTCCACGCCCAACCCGTTATTTCACTTAATGGGGTAAGAATCAATTTACAAGCGGCAATGTAGTTGTTGGGAACAAATGTTTCCACTTCAAATTCTGGCTTAATCCAAGTATTCTTTTTCATATTGTAAAAATATTGATTGTCGAAACACTTATACGTTACCTAAGGTAAAGAACCCTTTTTAGGATACGCATATTCAATGTGCAAAATTATTCAATTATATTTAATTCTCCAAGAATTCAAGAGAAAAAAAGAGAAAAAAAAGAAAAAGGATAGTCATTCTTTGTTTTATTGTTAATTTTATATAAGTTTGCATAATATTATTATTCAGTTATCAATAAACTATTTTAACATGAGACTTCTATTGGACAAAATGAAACAGTTCGTCCTTGTGCTGACGACGACTGTCCTTGTGTCAGGATTCTGTTCCTGTGCCTCAAAACGTGATTTGACCATCAACAACATTCCTTTCGGACAGCAACGTGAAACCGTGAAGATGATTCTTGACTCCGATTTCGGAAGTTCTACCGATGACCTCTTCGCTTTGATGATGATTCACCATTACATCGATGATGGTTTGGTGGATTTGAAAGGCGTGGTAGTTGATCGTGAGGGTGAAAAGAACGCACAGTTGGTTGATGTCTTCAACAACTATTACGGTCACCCCGACATACCTATTGCCTTGGAACGTAATGGAGTGAAGAATCCCCGTTGTTTCATCCCCTACAGCGGCATAGTTGACTTAGAGGACGCAAATGGCAATCCTCTTTTCAAACGTTCTGTGGATGCGAGCAAGTTGCCAGACGGTTACAAACTCTACCGTGAGTTGCTGAGTAAGGCCGACGATAAGTCCATCGTAGTGGTAGCCATAGGTTTTGCCACCACATTGGCAGAATTGTTCGAGTCAGGAGCCGATGAGTATTCCTCATTGAATGGTGTGGACTTGTTTGACCAGAAAGTGAAGGCAGTCTATATCCAGTCGGGTCGTTTTGAGAGTGGTGACAGCCTAAGTGGCTACAACATGCGCGCCGCCTCGCGCCAGTCGGCAGTGTTCTACGACAAACTTCCGAAGAGCGTGGATTTGATTATGTCGCCCAGCAACATTGGCGATATGATGAACTATCTTCCCCAAGACGTTTTGGTTGACCTTTCTTACACCGACTACAATCCCATCAAATCCGTCTATACCAACTACACTTGCGACACAGGCCAGCGTATGTGGGACACCAACTGCTTAGTGAACGCCGTTGAGGGTGACAGCGAATACCACATGTCTCCCCGTGGTTGGGTTCGTTTTGTGGACCGTGGCGAGGAGTCGTTGATGCTGTTCACCCCCGACCCGAAAGGCAACGCCCGATACCAGTTGCCAGGCGACACCTATTTCGCTGAGAAGAAACTGATGGAAATACGCCAGCACAACCGTATGAACAACCATCCCTCCCAGTACACCATTGAGTCGCCTCAGCCCCAACTTACCAAGTCCGATGCCGCCGCATGGGTTCGTCCACGTTTGTCGTTGCTGGTAGATAAATATTTGGGCTCGGCAGGAAATAATCTCAACCCCGACGACGTTCGCATGCTGTTCCGTCCATTGGGCTATTCAGGTCCCAATGTCTCAGACTACGATGAGGCTTTGCAGTTGGTGGTCGATGCCGCTTTCGAAAGAATGGTTCAGAAAGCATTGCGTGCAGGTAAAAAAGACCTTGTGATTGTGACCGGTCCCCCAGCAACAGGCAAGACCACCGCAGTCCAGAAGTTGAATTTGAAAAAAGCCGGTTTGATATACGACTCCGCATTGACAGGTGAGTCCACTCTCGATAATGTCATCAAGAAAGCCAAGGCCTTAGGCATGGAGAAAGTGACGGTTGTTCCAGTCTATAACGACATCATGACCAGTTACAAGAACAGTATCAACCGTGGTTGGACATCATGGCGTTACACAGCACTGGACTATATGGTCAACTCATTCCGCGAAAATGTTGGCAAATTGGCTCAGATACGCCGTGATTTCCCCGATGTTGAGATTCTCCCTGTTGATTGTTCAGGCAACCAAGGTGTCCAGCAAGTCAGCATTGAGGATGCTCTGAAATGGAATTACTCAGTGACAGAAGAGGAGACCCATCAACTCTTCACCTATCTGTTCGATCTGATTTCAAATGGTCAGATAGATGCCAGTTCTGTTCCCGCCGCAACAGGCGACATTCTTTCCATCAAGACTTCCGACCCCTCGAACATCCAACTGGCCAGGCAGATAGCCCGCAAAGTGGAAGAGATTAAGGAAGATTACAAGATGAGATAGTCGCAGAAACCTAAGAATGATTATCCCCATCGTCTTTTTACGGACGGTGGGGATTTTTCGTTGAGTTGAAATCATGTCTAAAAAAATCAAAGGAACAATTTTCCTAATCTCCAGGCACCACGTATGCCATGGGCGGTGAGGAAGCACATCGTACGTCCCAAGACACGGGCAAAGGCAGTGCATGAGATACGTGAAGCCCTCTCTTCCACCTTGTTGGCCGCATTCTGGTTGCCTTCATGCAACAGCCATCCCTTCAGCATCATGTAGCGGAAGAACAGGGCGCTGCGCATACAAGTCACATTTCGTTTGTCGGTGTCAGCCTCCTGCTCATAATGATTGATATCGGTTTCCACACATTCAAGCGCTCCGAGAATACCATCAACAGTAGCAGAAAAGGAGTCTCCTGTGATGCTCACATTGTGATTGTGGATGTGATGGAAAGTCTTGTTCACCCATTCCACCTGATGCGCGTACATCAAAATTCTCACACCGAGTTCGTAGTCATCCCATGTGCGAACAGAAGCGTTCCAGCCTCCGATATCATAGAGAAACGATTTGTAAGCCAAAAAAGAGACAGTAGAGATAACACCAGCCAGAATCTGGTGTGCTGCAGTGGCATTAGGCCAGCAATCGCGCACCCGTTCCTTTCCGTCTGGGAACACAATCCTTGTACGGCCTATGGCCACATCATTCTCCACATTGGATGTCAATGCCTTGTGCATCACCGAGACAAAATCGGGTGACATCTCGTCGTCGGAATCGAAAAACGCGACGATATCTGCGAGACAATGGCTCAGTCCACAGTTACGTGCAGCCGCGGCGCCTGGCTGGATTTCCTTGACCACCAGTACATCGAAATCCTTTGATTTGTTTTTTTGGAGGAATTCTTCGCACACAGAGTGCGAAGAATCAGTGGAATCGTTATCAACCAGCACCACCTGAAGAGGTCGGTAGTCCTGCGCTATCAGACTATCGAGCATCTTGGGTAAGAATTCAGCCCTGTTGTAGACCGGTACAACTATGGACACCAGTTTACGATTCATATTCTCCATTGTTTCTGATGTTTTTCTCGTTTCACTATCTTGTCTTTTTCTATTTTCCTCCCGTCGCGCATGATGTAGCGGATTCCTTTCAACATACCCTTATACGCATTCATCACAGAGGCATGATGTCTGGGTGCTTCGATGACGGCAAACTTCAGGCACCTCAGCAGTGCTGTCAGTCCATACACGAAATATGACAAGGCGCCGTAGGCAAATAGTTTGCGCGGATTGTCGAAGATGTCATCCCCACTCTTGGGTTGTTCCATGGTCTGGGCAAGAGGTTGAGGCACATAAAGCACGGTCTTTCCCATTCGTTTGGCTGTTTCCACCCAAACCCCTTCCTCACCTCCTTCCATATACTTGCTTCCAAGACCGAAACGCTCATCGAAGGCAATATCCATCATGTTTTCACGTCGGAATGCCAGGTCGATGGAAATGGGATAATAACCCTTTGGTGGACAATGCAAGTTGAAACTGCACTCGGGGTAAGTCCGAAGCAACTGGCCGTCGGGTCCAAGAGACTGCATCATCAGGACATCAGCCTCAACGTGTCGGTCGAAAGCCTCAAGCAACATGTCGAGCCGTTCAGGAGTGTAACGGCAGTCATCGTCAGCGATGACACAGATGTCGGCACGAGCATGGTCCATGGCGTTGTTTCGGTTGGCAGATAGGCCTCGCCCCTCAAGTGTGGTCAGTGTCACATCATCGCGGTTCCGCAGGGTGTCAGGAATGAAGTCAAGGTATTTCGCATCAGAGTATTGAAACGACACCACATACCCCACCCCTTCCATCTTCTCCATCAGGCAAGACGGAACAGCAGTGATGCCCTCATCAATGGTGCATATCAGGATATCTATGGTCATTTCTTTTGCTTTTTGTTGATGCTATAGATGCTATAGAAACTATAGATACTATAGATGCTATAGATGATATCATTCAAACTTGTTGATAGTCTGAGCCACATACTCCACCTCTTCATCGCTCATCGCGGGGCTGATGGGCAGACTGAGTTCAGTGTTGCTCCAGATATCAGTGACGGGCAGATGCAAGGATGCCCATTCGCGATAAGCCTGTTGACGGTGGGGAGGACAAGGATAGTGTATCTGTGTCTGCACCCCATTAACAGAAAGCCATGCCTGCAGATGGTCGCGTTGCTGGCATCTGACAGGATAGATATGGAACACATTACCGATATATCTTCCAGAAACGGGAAGAACGATATCTGGATGAATGATATGTTTGTTGTAGTATTCAGCAATCCGCCTTCTGCGTTCATTGTCCTTGTCGAGCCTTGGCAACTTTGCGCGAAGTATGGCTGCCTGCAATTCGTCGAGTCTGGAATTCACTCCTTTGACCAGATGGACATATTTCTGCGACTGCCCATAGTTGGCAAGTCGTCTCACCCTTTCGGCCAAATCTTTGTTGTTGGTGGTCACGGCACCTGCATCACCCAAAGCACCGAGGTTCTTGCCGGGATAGAAACTGAAAGCGGCAGCATCGCCAAGGTTTCCTGCACGTCGTGTGTCGGAGAAAGCGCCATGTGCCTGACAAGCGTCCTCAAGCACTTTTAGTCCATGTTTGAAAGCCATCACATTGATGGATGCCATATCGCAAGTCCTACCATAGAGATGAACAGGTATGATGACGCGGGTATGCTCGTTAATGAGACGGAATGCCTTGTCGCAGTCGATGAGTGCGTTGTCCTTGCGAGGCTCGCACAACACTGGTTTTAGTCCTGCACGAGAGATTGCGAGGATGGTTGCGATGAAAGTATTGGCAGGAACTATCACCTCCGTGTTATGGTCCCAGGCGTGCATTTCCTTCCATGCTGTGAGCACAAGTGTCAGCGCATCCAGTCCGTTGCCTACACCGACACAATGGTCAGCACCTACATAATTAGCGAACTCACGCTCAAATTCACTTACACTGTCGCCATTGATATACCAGCCCGAGTCGAGCACGCGCCTCATGGCTTCATCTATCTCCTTACGATAGGAATCATTGACCTTCTTGAGGTCGAGGAATTTCACTTTCACGATGCTTATTGTTGATTATCGCATTATTCGTTCTTTGACACGACAAAACTACTTATGTACCTTGTCTTTGTTCTGGTTGACGAAACTTTTCCAGTCCTTATAGGAATGTTCCACTTTAGGCGTACCCATTTGGATGAAGTGGCAGTAAGCGGCACCTAACGCGTCGGTGGCATCCATATACTTTCCCATCTCCTCCTCAGGAATGTGGAGCATACGCTGCAACATACCTGCCACTTGTTCTTTCGAGGCGGCGCCGTTGCCTGTGATAGCGACTTTTATCTTCTTCGGCTCGTACTCCGTAATGGGCACCCCTCTCTGGATAGCGGCGGCAATTGCCACCCCCTGTGCACGCCCCAATTTAAGCATCGACTGCACATTCTTACCGAAGAACGGTGCCTCAATGGCCAATTCATCAGGCAAATACGATGAGATGATGCCAGTGACTCGTTCGAAAATATGTCCGAGTTTCAGGTATCCGTCAGCAATCTTCTGCATCTCTATGACCCCCATGGCGACCATTGAAGCCTTGTTTCCCTCCACACGGATGACGCCATAGCCCATGACATTGGTGCCGGGGTCGATGCCCAATATGATTTTCTCAGCAGTTGTTACCGGTGTCGATTGATTGATGTCCATTCAGTGATATGCCGTAAAGGCATTGGTTTTCTTGGTTAGTCATTGCAAAGTTACAATTTATTTCTCTACAAAAAGGCGAAAATCCAATAATTATGCTTAATTTTGCAGATAGAGAACAAGACCATCATCGGTCAGTCATAAAAACACACCGACATGCCATTAGATAAAACACTTAACGAAGAGAGTATCAAGGAAGACCTCAGATACCTGGAACTGCTTTCTCAGACTTACCCCACCATCGGTGAGGCCAGCCGCGAGATTATCAACCTTGAGGCTATACTTAACCTGCCAAAGCCCACAGAGCACTTCATTAGCGACCCTCACGGAGAGAGTGAGGCTTTCAACCATGTTCTACGCAACGCTTCGGGCTACGTGAGACGCAAAGTGGAGGAGATTTTCGGGGACACACTGAGTCACGAGGAGAAAAAGGAACTCTGTTCGCTTATATATTATCCCGAACAGAAACTCCAACTGATTAAGACCAAGGAAGAAGACATCGACGATTTCTACACCGTCACCCTTCACCAACTCATCAAGGTTTGCCGTAACGTGTCGTCGAAATACACACGGTCCAAGATTCGCAAGGAACTACCCAAGGAATTCGAGTATATCATCGAGGAACTTCTCCATGAGTCGGCCGACATCTACCCAGCCAACAAGGCTCAATATTACAATGTGATTATCCAAAGCATCATTGACACACAACGTGCCGACGACTTCATCATCGCCATCAGCAGCCTCATACAACGACTGGCCATCGACAGGCTTCATCTCCTCGGCGACATTTTCGACCGCGGTCCTGGTGCCCACCTCATCATGGAAACCCTCTGCAACTACCGCCACTTCGACATCGTCTGGGGCAACCACGACATCGACTGGTTCGGAGCCGCTGCAGGCAACCGCGCCTGCATCGCCAATGTGCTTCGTCTGTCGCTTCGCTACGGCAACCTCGCCACACTCGAGGATGGCTACGGCATCAACCTACTTCCACTCGCCACATTCGCCATGGAGACTTACAAAGACGACCCTTGCGCGAAATTTGGCGTGGCAGAAGACAAGTGCGATGAGCTCAACCTCGACAAGAAAACGCTGCGTCTCATCGCGCAGATGCACAAAGCCATCACCGTCATCCAGTTCAAGGAGGAAGCCGCCATCATCGACCGCCGCCCCGAGTTTGACATGGCCGACCGCAAACTGCTCCATTGCATCGACAAGGAGCGCAAGGCATGCACCATCAACGGCAAGGAATACGAGATGACCGACACTTTCCTTCCCACCGTAGATCCAAAGGCCCCTTATGCACTGACCGAAGAAGAAGAAGACATCATGAAGAAACTGCACCACTCCTTCCTGGCCAGCGACAAACTCCGCCGCCACATCGACTGTCTTTTGGCACATGGTTGCATGTACGCAGTGTGCAACTCGAACCTCATGTACCACGCTTCAGTGCCTCTCAACGCCGACGGAACGCTGCGCGAAGTGGAAATCAAAGGGAAGAAATACAAGGGACATGAACTGCTCAAGAAGACCGGTTATCTCGTCCGCGAGGCCTTCAGCAAGGATGTGTCGGCAGAAGAACGCCGTTTCGCCCGCGACTACATCTGGTATCTCTGGTGCGGGAAGGACTCCCCACTCTTCGACAAGGACAAGATGACCACGTTTGAGCGCTACTTCATCAAGGACAAATCCACACACGTGGAAAAGAAGGGTTACTACTACACCTACAACAACGACGAGCGCATCATCGACAGCATCCTCGACGACTTCGGTGTGGAAGGGAAACACCGACACATCATCAACGGACATGTGCCTGTGAAAGCCAAACTCGGAGAGACACCAGTGAAAGCCAACGGCAAACTCCTCGTCATCGACGGTGGATTCTCCAAGGCCTACCAACCCGAGACAGGCATAGCAGGCTACACGCTCACCTATCATTCAAGAGGCTTCGACCTCGTTCAACACCAGCCTTTCCGCTCCATGCAGGACGCCATTCTCAACGGCACAGACATCAAGAGCACCACCGATATCGTGGAACTCAACAAACGACGTCTGCTCGTGAAGGACACAGACAAAGGGAAGGAACTCACAGCCAATATCGACGAACTGAAGAAACTGCTTTACGCCTACCGCAACGGCTTCCTCAAAGAAAGGAAATAAACAATCCCGGAAAGTTCAGAAAACCCGTCAAAAAAATCCTCCAGCCAATGACCACCCTTTACCTTGTCCGCCATGGCCAAACAACAGACAACGTGGCACAAATCATGCAAGGTCAGCGCCAGGGCCAACTCACCCCAGAAGGCGAGCGACAAATTGAAACCCTGGCCGAGCAACTGACTGGCATCCATTTCGATGCATTCGTATCGAGCGACCTGAAACGAGCCATAGACTCATGCCTCATCATCGCCCGCGGCCGTGGTCTGGATATAGTGACCACCCCCTTGCTTCGTGAGCGCGACTGGGGAGATTTCACAGGTCGATTTATTCCCGAACTTAAGGGGTTGGACTTTCCCGAAAATGTGGAAAAGATGGATTTCATGGTTCAGCGCGCCATTGATTTCCTACAATGGGTGACCGACAAATATCCTGACCAGACAATCCTCGCCATGGGCCATGGCATCATCAACAAGGTCATACAAGCCGTCTATCACCACAAACCCACTTACGAGATTCCGCGCATGCAAAACGCCGAATATCGCATCCTCAAGTTGTAGGGTTCTGATAAACATGTACTTTTCCCCATCAAACCCATTAGCCCCATCAAACCCATCTAAAAATATAAAACTATGACCACAACAAAAAAGATACAGATATATATAGGAGCAGTATTGTTGTCCCTCCTGATTCTTTCCATTGGGCTGACCTATATATTCTCAAAAACCTTTGAGAAAGCCAATGACATCCAGCAATACGAAGTGGTCACCGACAGCACAACAGTCGAAATCCACACCCAAATGTCCATCGACTCCGTTGAGATGCTTCTTGGAAAGCCCCAGAAGTACCACACCTATTCCGTCGCCGGCTCGGAATACCACACCTACCAATATCTCTTCGACCGAAAAGGTACCAACTACTCCATCAAACTCGAGTTCAAAGACAAAAGACTTTTCAATGTGGAACAACCATAAACAGTAACACTCATCACGACCAGATAACCAACATCTCCCACTGACATTTTCTTTGCCAAAAAAAGTAGAAACAAACCCTTAAAGCAACTCAATACGTTAAAACACAAAGAAAAAGCGTTAAGAATTTCAATAATATGTTTTTTATTTGTAACTTTGCACCCGGTTTATTAAGGTATAAAGAACAACAGACATTTTAGAAGATGATTAAACCCGATTACATCTTTGAATCGAGTTGGGAGGTTTGCAATAAAGTCGGTGGCATCTACACGGTATTATCTACCAGAGCTAAAACACTACAGGATGTTTTGACTGACAGGGTATTTTTCATAGGCCCCGACTTTTGGAAAGACAAAGCGAA
>CACYEC010000514.1 GCA_902773225.1 uncultured Bacteroidales bacterium | reverse complement strand
CATGCCGTAGAGCGTGCCTTGGGGACCACGAAGGATATCTACGCGTGAGGTCTCGTAGGTGTGGAAATTCATCTGGCTCTTGCTCACAATAGGCAGTCCATCCACATACATGCCGACAGCGGGGCTGTTCACACGAGCGCCTGTACCGCGAACATATATAGAAGAGGTATAGCGAGAACCATAGTTTGGCATCACGAACGAGGGGGTGTAGAGCGAGATGTCACGCAGGTCACGGATGTTGAGCGAAGTGAAGTCTGTGGCGTCAAACATGTTGCTGCTCACTGGCTGAAGGCGCAGGCGGAACTGTTCGCGGGGCTGGGCCACCACTATCACCTCGTCCACATCTACCACTCGGCTGGTGTCGATGGCGCTCTCTGTATCGCTTGGATTGTCTGTCGAAGTTGGGGGAATGTTATTGATGTTTGTTTTAGGGGTGCTAACCGCTCCCAATGGAAGAGAAAGACTTCCAAATAAAAGAATGGATAATGCGTAAATCTTAATCATAATCAATCTGTGATTGTTTTCACGATGCAAAGTAAGCACTTTTTTCCATCTCGCACAATCCTAATTTATCATGATTTTTCTACGTTGAGAAGTCGTGGCTTTTACTCGACTACGGCATGGTGTATTCATCAATCGCAGCGGTTTACGTCGAATTCACGTTATTTGTTTATGTTGCGACGGTACTGAAATCCACTCGTTGATGTTGTGGTCCTTTGAAGAGATATTGATGCCTACTTTGGTGACAGGTCGTCCATCGAGGGCGTATTTGTCGGCATAGCTAAGCGTTCGCGGTTATCAACGGTGGTGTTGGTGATGTAGCGATAGAGATTGCCTGCGAAACCTGTGCGCACCTCCGAATTGGGGAAACCGAGGGTGTACGTGTCGGTTTCTCGGTCGTAGTCCTTGATGGTGAGGTAACCGCTTTGGTACAGCACAGGCAATGGTGCTTGGAATGTATCGAAAGCGTCGTCGAAAGTGTCGGACTCGCACACCACGCCTTCCAAGTCGCTCAGTTCGAAAGGCGGCATCTGCCGAAGCATGTCAATCAGTGCGCTGGGTGTTGCACTGTCAAACCAATGTTTCTTGATTTGTCCAGAATCCAACGCTATCATCAGACTGAAAGGATTGTACATGTCAGTCAAGTTCTCGCTGAAATGATACCCGTCGTACATCCGCTTCAGTTCTGAGAGTGTGTGCTCATACGTCTCATCTCGCATGCCAGCCATACGCTCAATGTCGGGACGAAGGCTGGTGGTGAGTTCAGTCTCGCTGATGCCGCAGAGACTCTCGTAGGCGGGCTGCATGGAGATGTTCTTGATTTGGTTGATGGTGGAAAACACACCCATCTGCGAGAACTTCGAGATTCCGGTGACGAAGATGAACTGGAGATGGTCGTCGAGGAATTTCAGGGGACTGAACAGGCTCTTGAAGCAGGTGCGCACATACATCATGTTCTCCTCATCGCCGATGCTCCCTAACATCTGCTTGTCGTACTCATCCACCAGCACTACGACTCGATGACCCGTCTGAGCGTGGGCGGTACGGACAAGTTTGTCCATACGCATGGAGAATTCGTCCTTCTGGGGAATGATGCCATACTGTTGCTCAAAATCTGCCAGCATCGCGCTAATTACCGCCTCCAATGACTTAATGTCGTTCAAGTCTTTACTGAAGTCAAAACGCAGTACAGGGTATTTCTCCCACCGCCAGGAAGTGGTGGCGATGAATAGTTGTGGCTGAGCAATGCCATCCTCGGTGGTAAAGGCCTCGAAGAGTTCACGGCGACCCTGAAAGACGGCTTCCAATGTGGAGACGAGCAACGACTTGCCGAAACGGCGTGGACGGCTGAGGAAATAAGGCTTTCCCTCAGTAATCATCTTGTAGATGAGCGGCGTCTTGTCCACATAGACGTAGCCATCATTGCGTATGCTATCGAAACTCTGTATGCCTACGGGATATTTTCTCATGGAATGTCTGCGTTTTTAGTTCTTACTGCAAAATTACGATTAAATGAGCGAAATAGAAAAGGAAAACTTGTTTTTCTTTTTATTTCCGAATGTGAGTAATTTCGGCGAAGCCAAAAATTACTCACAGATTCAAAATCACATATTCGTGGTATATTTATCCACATCTTACTTTTTGTCATCAATTGTCAGTAGTATTTGAAAAATATGTTGTAATTTTGCAGGCACATATTTATAACTAAATCATTCAAGAAGAAATCCTTTATTATGTTAATTATGAGGAATTACAACTTGGTATTGACTGCATTGTTCGCGATGTCCTTTTGTATGCAAGCCTTTGCGCAAGACGACAACACTTCCGTGCCGATGACGACAGTATCGCCGCAACGGCCCAACGTCATACCTGCCGACAAAGTAATGCTACAGGGTGTCATCAAGGACGTGAAAGGAGAACCATTGCCTGGCGCTAACGTCTATGTGCGAGAGACTAAGGGTGGGGCTGTGGCCGACATCGAAGGACGCTTCACCGTCGCTATCCCCAAAAACAAGAAATCTACCGTCGATTTTTCGTTTGTCGGCATGCAGACTCAAACCAAGAATTACGACGGAAAGAAGAACTACACCAACCAAGTCATCATCCTCAAGGAGAGCACTGAACTTGAAGAAGTGGTAGTCACAGGACTCTTTGACTACAAGTCTTCAACTTTTACCGGGTCCACAGCGTCATACAATCAGGAAGAACTCAAACTGGTGGGTAACACCAACGTGCTGAAGGTCATTCAGGCACTCGACCCCTCTTTTGTGGTGGATATGAACAGCGTTAACGGATCCAACCCAAACTACATGAACGACATCACCATTCGCGGTAATGCCTCGTTCAGCGGACTACAGGGAGATTACCAAGGCAACCCTAACGCACCGCTTTTCATTCTCGACGGTTTCGAGGCATCGCAACAGCAAATCTTCGACCTCGACATGAACCGTATCAAGAGCGTAACCATCCTTAAGGACGGAGCTGCCAAAGCCATTTATGGCTCGAAGGCCAGCAACGGTGTGATTGTGGTGGAAACCATCCTGCCCGAGGCGGGACGACTACGCATCACGTATACAGGAGACCTCAACCTCGAGGCTCCCGACCTCACTTCCTACAACCTCTGTAACGCTGAGGAAAAACTACAGGTGGAGTACAACTCAGGTCGATATTCCTCTTCCGCACCCTATTACCAGGCATTGCTCGATGAACAGTATAACGACATTGCCGCCAACATCGCAAGAGGCGTCAACACCTACTGGTTGTCGCAACCGCTACGCACCAGTGTCGGACATAAGCATACTGCCTATGTCGAGGGTGGAACGGAAGAAATGCGATATTCTGCCAACATCATGTACAACGATGTGGCTGGAGTCATGAAGAAGTCGGGAAGAAGCACCATCAGCGGAAACATCAACCTCTCT
>CACYEC010000513.1 GCA_902773225.1 uncultured Bacteroidales bacterium | reverse complement strand
GGGAACACTCGTCACACTGATTTTCCTTCCCGTCCTCTATTCTTTGTTCTTCAAGATAAAATAACAATGATGAATATGAAACGTTTGTTTTTCATGATATCGGCTGTGCTGACCACTGCATTTGCCTCTGCCCAGACCTTGACGCTCGAACAATGCCGTCAGGCGGCAGTGGAGAACAACAAGCAAGTGGAGCAGTCGAGAGTGGAGCAGGAAAAGTCTGGACATGCAGTCAGACTATACAAAACCAATTTTCTACCCAAGTTCAACATCGTGGCAGCCGACCTTTATAGTTTCGGCAAGAGTGATGTGAAAATTTCTGGCGGACATCTGCCCATCTATACTTACAATGATGTCGCTGGGCAGTTTGTGCCTAATGTTACAATGAACGCTGATGGTACATACACCCTCAATCAGTATGCCGATTTCCCTTCCCAGAAGATGAAACTCAAGATGGACAACATTTTTCTCGGAGGCGTGATGTTTGAACAGCCTATCTATATGGGTGGTAAGGTCACTGCCGCCTACAATATGTCGAAGATAGGAGAGAAGATAGCAGGACTCAACATCAGAAAGACGGAGTCGGAAGTGATTGTCGCCACCGACGAGGCTTACACCATGGTGGTCAGAGCCAAGGAGATGGTGAAGGTGGCAGAAGCGTACAAGGCCATGCTCGACGAACTTTATAAGAACGTGGAGAGCGCTTTCCGGCATGGTATGCGCACCCGCAACGACGTGCTGAAGGTGCAGGTGAAGCAGAACGAAGTGGAACTGTCTATTCAGAAAGCCAACAATGCGGTGCGTTTGGCCAAGATGAACTTGTGCTACTATATCGGCAAGCCTCTTGAGGCCGACATTGATGTGGATGCCTCAGATCTGAATGACGAAAGCCATGAAGGTGTTGTTGCCGACCCATTGCTGATTCTCAACCGTCCGGAGTATGAGATGCTCAACCAGAAGATGGAACTGGCTCACGAACAGGTGAAACTGACGAGGAGCGACTATCTGCCCAATGTGGCGTTGACGGGTGGATATACCTACATCAACGGCATGAAACTTGACGGGAAAAGGTTGATTGACAATGGCGCGGCTTCAGCGATGGTTACTTTTAAATTCCCCGTTTTCCATTTTGGCGAGGGAAGCCATAAGGTAAGGATGGCCAAGGCGGAGCAACGGCTGGCGAGCCTCGAACGAGACGACCTGAACAACAAGATGACACTTGAACTCACCCAAGCCGCCAACAACCTCAATGAGGCTATAGCGGAGGTGAAGATGACGGCTAAGTCTTTGGAACAGGCAGAGGAGAACGTGCGTATGTCGAGAAAGCAGTTTGATGTGGGATACGAGACACTCACAGAACATCTTGAAGCACAGTCGCTCTGGCAGAAAGCGTACGCCGACGATGTCGAGGCCCGTTGCAACCTCTTCCTCATGAAATCCCGCTACTTGAAAGCCGCAGGACAACTACTCTTTTAAGGTAACTTCTAAAAATCGCTTGCGATTTGATTGGTAATTCCATAAAATTCTTAATATCAGCAGAATAGAAATTCGATAATTCAATAATTCGTGATAAATAGAATATCCCTTAAGTAATCCTGATGCTGCGATTATTTGACATGGTTTTCTATACGACACGTGTGCAGTTTGGTTTTGCGGTCGTAGTTGATGCCAACAAGTAGCAGACTGTCTGCATATTCCGCTATTTTAGCGGGATACTGTTTACGGTGAATTTGGTCGATAGCCGAATCTGCGTCCTTGTTGACTTTCAGTTCAAGGACGATGGCAGGTGAATCGACATGCTTACGCGGAATGAGCACGATGTCTGCGAAGCCTTTTCCACTGGCGAGTTCTCGGTGTATGAGGTAGTCGTTCCTTGCATAAAAATAGGCGATTGACAGCACACAAGCCAGCGAGTTCTCGTTGTTGTAACTGAGGATGCTGGTGTTCTCATCGTGGGCATTCTCGACACCTTGAGCCACAGCCTCTTCGTCACCGTCGAGAGTGGATTGAAGCAGTTCCTCAGACTTCTGCAACGCATCCACCACAGGTTTCCAGTTGTTGGTCTTCACGGCATTCACCATCTCTCCTGTTACTTCGCGGTTGGGAATGTAGCACTCGTCTTTGCGCCAGTTGTACGACAGGTAACCTAAGTGGATGAGTACAGTCAGCACATCGTCTTTGCAACGAATGTCGAACATGTCGTTGCCGAATCCCGTGGGGTCAACCTTACAGCGTTCACCCGCCAACATACGGATGATGTCGTCTTTCAGACCTTCAAAGTTCATCTGTATGTAGTTGGCTACAGCGTCGTAAGCACCTGTTGTGGCCCAAAAACTACGACAACGCCGACTGTTCAAAGCCATCATCACGCTATTGGGGTTGAATATCGACAGTTCATCACCAATCTGATAACCATCATACCACTTCATCAGTTCATCAAAGTCCATGTTGTACTTATCTGATAAAGCGCAAACCTCGTCTTTAGTAAAGCCGAAATAGCGTCCCATAGTTACAGGTTCCACCATGGAGTATTCTATGAAATTGTTCAATGCTGACTGAGTGTTGTATTTCTTGATAGGCAAGATTCCAGTCATATAGACACCTGCAAAGGCGTCGTAGGCGTTGACACTTTTGAACATACGGCGTAGCCAGTTGACATAATCGTCCATGGCAGTGGTTCCAGGCTTGAACTCACGGCAGATGGCGTCCCATTCGTCGATGATGAAGAAAAACGTGTCGCCAGTGGCGCTATGAGCCTTCAACAGCGTGTCCATCACATCGTCGTCGTCGGTTGCAGATATGCTGGGGTAGGTGGCAATAATCTCGGCTTTCAGTTTGGCTTTGATTTTGGAAACAATTTCGTCATTCAACTCTCCCAAGAAATTGGTCATGTCCAAATATATCACGGCATATTTGTTCAAGTGTTGTTCGAACGACGGGTCGGTAGCAATCTCAAGGTCGTAGAACAGCGCACGGGAATCGCAAGAGTGGTCGTAGTAGGCATTGAGCATCTTGGCGGCCATTGACTTTCCGAAGCGGCGGCTGCGCGTGACGCAACTAAAACGACGCTCGGTGAAAAGCGTACGGTTGACAATGCTAATCAATCCTGACTTATCAACGTATTCCCCGTTGCGGGCTGACTGGAACCCTGCATTTCCGATGTTAAGTAATGTTCCCATATTATCGTTGTTCTGAATTAAAAGACAAATATAAATAAAAGAATTGAGATTGCCAAAAGTAATTGGGAATATTTTCCTTTTATCTTATTCCCGATACTCCATAGTGAAGCAATCATGAAGACTCTGCTGGAGGAATACTCCCATTTGTTTGTTATTGTCTGAGTTGGTGTAGATGAAATAGGGACGCGAATCATCGCGTCCCTATATGCATATTTCGTGCTGTTTGGTACTATGCCACGACCTCACTGAATCGGTGCGTGGGGTTCGGACGGCCGGGTTGAAGGTAGCGCCAAGCCAACACCTCGTCAGTGTATCGTCCGTTGATGGATTGAACAAGTGCGTTGCGCACCAACTGGTCCAGATACTCGGGCGGACATTCCATACGGGCGTTGATAATCAATCGCACATCCGTACTGGTTCCTACACCGGGTCGCAAGGTCAGCGTGCGTTCTGCTCCCGTGATGTTGGCCACCGCATATTCCTTGCCACTCTCAGCGATGATTTTCACAAGTCCACGAAGGGTGCGTTCATAGACGTCGTCTTTACCACGACGGCGGTCGCTTTCCTCACGGAGGCCTTCGATGCTGATGAGTGGAGTCACGTTGCCGAGTTTCCTCATGTGCTGAGCCAGTTCAGGGGTAATCAAAGTGGCGTTGGTGAAAATCTGGAAATAGCAGTCGGGATGTTTTTCCAACACATCGAACAAACCACGGTACATCAGCGGTTCACCACCCAAAATACCGAAGAAATAACTGCCCTGAGACTTGGACTGAGTGATGATGCCGTCGAGTTGTTCTGGAGTGAGGCTCTTTTTGCCCCCTCTCGACACCCGGAATTGTAATGGAAAACGAAGTGCATTTTAATCCTCAAAAACCAAAAAGAACATTTTTGAGAGTACTGCACATGGATAATCCATCAAAATGACACTTTTTTTATGTCTTATGGCGAATTAATCGAGGTTTTTTATATAATTTTGCTTGATAAGTCATCAGAGGAAAAGTTCAACGGTTTGGTTAAGGCTTGGTTGGGGAAGATGTGCACTGTCCGATAACTGCTGACGACCTTTTCAATGCATGGCATGATTGAGACATAATTTAAGATGTTTAAAAACAAATGTCATAACGAACCAACGCATCACTGTCGCATGTCAGTGAGATTTGTCGTGTGGGCGGGGGTGCTGGCATTACTGCCCTTTACGAGTTGTCACCGTAAAATCTACGATGGTTCTGGCATCAGTCAGCAAACCCCAACGGACATGAAGAAGGAGATTGTCTTTATCAGTGCCGTTATGACACGTGACACCATCAACGGTACGTACAGCATGACCGAAGGCAAGGCTGAACTGTTGCCTGGACGACTGAAAACCACTGAATCTGCCGTTTCAGAAGAAACCAAGTCTGGCTTCACCTACGAGAAACGTAATCAGCGCGGTGATGTCTTGTCGGAACATGGCATGGACAATCCTTTTGTTATCGAAGTGGAAACTGTTGGAGAGGACGGAATCTTGAAACGTGTGGTCACTCAGCGCGATAAAGCGTCGCTGTTTATGAGGGTGAGGCATGTGGAGGGACTTGCCGCCATTGCCATCAAACATAATCACCAAGTCATTGGAGTCATTCACTTGGAAGACCAATAAAATGATTAATTTGCATAAAAAATACCCAAAATGAAAAGACTATTTTTTAATTCTTTACTTTTGCTCATCGGCATATCCTCATCCATGAGAGGCCAGCAATACACAGTGGAGGAAATCCATCAGTCAAGAGCCGGCAGGGATGGACTCAACATCGTCATTCTCTCTGAAGGTTACACAGAATCGCAACTCAAACGTTTCCATAGGGAATCGGTGGAGATGGCTGATTCTTTTTTCCGTCATACTCCCTGGAAAGAATACAAGGAATACATCAATTTTTATGCGGTGCCCATTGCATCGAAGGTGTCTGGTGCAGGACTCACCCCTGAGGAACCTGTTGATAATGTCTATGGCGTCACCTTCGGTGCCTATGGGGTGGACCGTATGCCTTGGCCTACGAATATGAACAAGGTCTATCAGGTGCTCAACGCCACCGTTCCCGACCACGACATGGTCATCATCCTTGTCAATATGAATAAGTATGGCGGTGGAGGTGGAAGCGGATTCGTCTGCCTGTCAAACTTTAAGTCGGGCTACTGGGTCAACGATTATTTCCAGACCATCGTCCATGAGGCTGGACATGCTCTCGGAGACTTGGCCGACGAATACTGGTACGATGGACGTGAGCGTCCTAACCAAACGCGGACTTCTAACCCCGAAAGAGTGAAATGGAAGAATTGGATAGGAAAAGACAAAGTAGGTGTCTATCCATACGAAGAAGACAATACCTGGTACCGGCCGCACCAGAATTGCCAAATGCGTTATCTCGGACAACGTTATTGCGATGTGTGCCGAGAGGCTCTCGTGGAGGCCATTCATAAGAAAGTGAAACCCATCATCGGACATACCCCAGACAATAAAAAGAGTGTCTATGCCGATGCTCAGGACGAAACAATCATATTCTCACTCGACTTGCTCAAACCTAAACCCAACTCTCTCTTTGTCAACTGGAAATTGGACAGCAAGGTGTTGGAAAATGAACATGAGGATTCTCTCGTCATACAGCTCGATAGTCTTGAGACACCCACAAAACTCCACTTGCTTACTGCATCGGTCGAGGACAAATCCAAGTATCTGCTGGTCGATAATCATGCCTCAATCCATGTGTCAACCGTCACGTGGAGATTCAAACGAGAGGAGGACACCAACGCCATTGAGGTGGTCAGCAGCTCTAAGGACGACATCACCCTTTCCTCACTTCCTTTCAACGACCAGCTGACCGTTCGTCTTGCTGAGGACGGACAACCCTTCACTGCCCAGTTGTGCGACCTCGTAGGTCGTGTGGTCGCTACTTCTGATGCGACCTCAGAAGCTGTGCTTCATACCGCCTCTCTGCCACAAGGCATCTATGTGTTGCGCCTCATCCGAAAAGGCGAGTTGTTTTATTCACGAAAGGTGACCGTTGACCGTTGACAATCATCCATTGGCTTCACCTAAAATGCTCACGCTCGGCATAGTTTGAACGTTCAACTCTGACCTCGCTTAAACGCATTTTTGACCATCGTGTTAAAGGCTTCAGATAATGTATCCCTGCATAAGACAAGATTTTAGGCCTGTCGTATGCAGGGATACATTATCCAATTCTCTAATTCACGTTAAAATACACTCCATGAAATCCTCGATGGTTCTATGATACCTATTTGCCGACATTAACATTCTAAAAATCGCTTGTGATTTTATCGACAATTCCATAAAATTCTTATTATCAGCAGAATATTAATTCGACAATTCAATAATTCGTGATAAATAAAAAATCCCTTAATTCTTAACTCTTAACTATTAATTCTTTAGGTAATTTCTAAAAATCGCTTGCCGATTTTCACCACCTTGCGTCGGTCGGTAGAGTAGGGCAGACGAGCATTAACAAGTGGATGCCGCCTTTTATTGACTCTTGAATCAAAGAAACCCGTTGATTTATTTGCAACTTTCAGATGAATGGTGTATATTTGCATCAGACGTCATATCATTAAATCAGGACAGTTATGGGCAGATTCATCAATCCATTTACCGACACAGGTTTCAAGCGCATTTTCGGACAGGAGATGTCCAAGCCGGTACTGATCAAGTT
>CACYEC010000512.1 GCA_902773225.1 uncultured Bacteroidales bacterium | reverse complement strand
ACCCTCTGTGCAGGTAATGGTCCAACCTTCGTTGGAAGAGAGGTCAGCGTTCTGGATTTTGCTTGTCATGTCTGTCTGGGCACGAAGTGCTGAAGGCAGAAGCATGAGCAAAGCAGCTAATAAAAGATAAGTCTTTTTCATATAGTAGTTTTAGTTATGTTTCGCGTCGGACGGTTAGTTGGCGCGAGTGTTTGATTGTTAGATAAAAGGCTGTCCCTAATGCTAACCGATTAATTCTTCCCGTCTTAGGGGTAAGACCATCAGGGTCGTGTCTCTTACATTCTCTTCTTTTGGTTGATTTTAATGTCCGTTCTTTTTTTGTTAGTGAATAATAATGATTATAATGGTTTTGTCTTTGTTACCCTATTATTCCACAAAAATAAACAAAATTCCACAAATAACAATGTTTTTTTACTATTTTTTTTATTTAACGATTTCCGTTTGCGCCAACAAGGCGTAAAAACGAAAAAAGAAACCGCATTCCAGCATTTGGAATGCGGTTTCTTAATGATTCGCTCACTTGCTTAAGCAAGCATCGTTATAGTCTTTAGAGTCCTTTAAGACCTTAGTGCCGTTACGGCAACGGCAGATACCAGTTGGACTGGGTCGAGAGTCTCGACTTCAGGGCGGCATCCTCCTCTTCCTCACCCTTGCGCTGGGCTACCTTAGTGGCCAAGAAACTCGGGTCGTTGCGGCGGAGAGCCACACGCATCAGGTCGTAGAAACGATAACCTTCGAACATGCCCTCAAGAGCCTGCTCTTCAAGAATCATCTCCTCAACTATCGGAATACGGGCAACGCGCTGCTGTTCCTGCACGGAGGCGTAAGCGGAGTCGTATGCCAATGTGTCGGCGGCTGTAGATGTGGAGTCAAGAGCATAGGCATCCAACTGGGCGTCGATTTCCTGGTCGCTTGGAAGTACATACAAAGCGTTATACTCGCTGTCGCCACAACCACGGCTATGGATTCCCATCTGGTTCTGCTCGCCTGCACCATCGAAAGTGATGAACTGGTATGGATTCCAAGAGGCCAGGTTACCATCAAACTGAGTGGCTACCTCTCTCAGACGGTCTACCTCGCCCGAAGAAACGTGGTTGGACATGGTCGTTGAAGAGATACCATATTTGAGGATGCCAAAAGCGGTCTCTGGGAAACCTGCACGGTTGAGTGCCTCGGCAAGACGAAGGTAAACCATGCCTACACGGTATAGAGGAACGAACTCGATGCGCTTGTCGTTGGTGGCACCGCGGTTGTTCTTGCCAAACTTCTCAATGGCCTGGCGCTCTGAACTGTACTCTGCATGATACTTGTCCAGCACTGTCTTCACATTAAACACACTCTGCAAACGAAGGTCGCCTTCAAGCAACTCGTCCTCAAAAGCAGCGTCAAAAGAATAAACGGTGTCGCGAAGAGAGGCGATATCTGAAGACACATAATAGCAGTAAGCCTGACTCCTGGAGATTTCCTTCAGACGGGGAGAAGCTGTCAACTGAACCTTGTAGTTGTTCTTGTACAAGGAACAGAAGATACCGCCAAGTTCACTCACGTTGGCGTCATACACATCTTTCTCTGTACCGGTAGTCAAGGTGTCGAGAGGAATCAGTGTAATAATCTCGTCTGAATTGCTGGTGAACTGCTCTGCATAACGTCCGCTTGGATTTCCTTTGAACTGGCTGTTATCCCATCTTACCCTCGCATCCAACTTGGTTGGAATATACTTGCCGCTATAATCAAGATAGTCATGATAACATACAGCAGCATTCAGGAAGTCGCTCTCGTTGTTGTTGAGAGAACCACGCCACAGATATAGGTCACCTAAAATCAAGCGGATGGGAATGAAGAACTTGATAGGATTATGTCCACCCATTTGACTGGAATAAGGAGGCAACTCCTGATTAATCAGAGGAGTGAGGTCTTCGATAAAGTAATCGCAAATGGCCTGCAAGTCTGCCCTGTTGGTGGTTTGGGCGGCTATGTCGGCAGCGTCAGCGGCGGAAAGAACACCTTGAGTCACAAAGGGAACATTACCGTAGTTCAGCACCAACTGCAAATAAGTCCATGCGCGGAAGGCTTTCACTGCGGCAAACTCCTTGATGAAGAACTGCTTGTTATGCACACGGTAAGCAGTATCAACATTCTCAATGTAAATGTTGCAGGAATTAATCACAGCATAGTAATCAGCCACGTTGTTGTAACTGTTGTCTTTGCCTATCGTGTTGGAGGCAACATCCTGAAGTGTTGTCGTCGTGGCGGAAGTGATATCAACAAGGTCTGCTCGGGCCTCACCAAGGAGAATGGTGCGGTCTACCAGTTTCTGCATCTGCTTCACGATACCCATGACACGGTAGATGGAATCCTCAGGAGCAAGTTCGGTCGTATTCAAGTCCGACTCCTTGGTGAACATGTCTTCACAGGATGTGGTGGAAAGTCCTATGGTAGCAAGGAGCAATCCTGATAATATAAGTGATTTCGTTTTCATCGTTGTAATCAGTATTAAAGGTTGATCTTCAAACCGAGGGTGAAACTACGGCCGAAAGGAAGGTTGCCACGGTCGATGCCCTGGTAGAGCACACCGTTGCCAGCACTAACCTCAGGGTCGCTGCCAAGGTACTTCGAGAATGTCAGAAGGTTGTTGCCTGCTGCCCATACTGTCAAGCCCTGGATGAACTCACTACGCAAGGGGATATTGTAACTCACTGTCACATTTTTCAGTTTCAGGAAAGAACCATCCTCTATCCAACGGTCGGAGAAACGGCTGTTACCCATCGGGTCGCCAAAGGTGGCGCGGGGTACATCAGTAACCTGGCCTTCGGCCATCCAACGGTTGGTCAAACTGGTGGTCTGATTGAGGAACATACCGCCATTCTCCAATACGGAACGCTGGAAGTTATACACATCGTTGCCAAGGCAATAGTTCATGTTGATGTTCACTGTCCAGTGCTTGCCAATGAAGAAGTTGGCGAATATCCTACCGAAAACGTCTGGATTGGGATCGCCGATGATAGTCATGTCTTTCTCATTGATCTTTTTGTTGCCATCCATATCCACAAACTTCATGTCACCAGCACCAAAAGGAATGACGGCTCCGGTCTCGTCCTCAACACCCAAACCGGCGGCGGTTGCCTCGCCACTCGTGGAGTAAACGCCATTGGTCTTATAGCCATAGAACACTCCTGCGGGCTGACCGACCTTGGTCAGGACTGTACCATTGTAGATATTGGTCTTAATCTCGTTCTGACCGTCGGGAAGAGCGGTGATTTCGTTCTTATAGTGACCCATGGTGGCACCCAACTCAAACTTGAAGTTTTCGAGGTTTACCACTTTGCCACTAACGCCAAGGTCGAAACCATTGTTCTTCATCGCACCGTCATTGGTCCAGAACTGGGTCATACCTGACACGTATGAGAGAGAACTGAGGGTCAACAGGTTGTTGGTCTTGGAGAAGAAATAGTTGAACATGAGGTTCACACGGTTGTTCAGCAAGTTCATGTCAAGACCTACATTGAAACGAGTGGTCTTCTCCCAACGAAGTTTGGTGTTACCAATATTGCCAAGCATCAAACCCGAAGTGTTGTAAATCAAACGGGTACTGCTGAAATAGGTGTAAGTGGCGTTGGGGTCTATACCATCATTACCATTGATTTCAAATCCACCGTTGACTTTCAACCTATTAAGGAACTTTGAGGGACGGAACCAATCCTCGTTGGTTGCAACCCAAGCCACATTCACCGAGGGGAAGACACCCCAAGGCGTACCGAACATCTTCATGCCGGCCTTGGTCTCCTTACCGAATCTCGACGATGTCTCCATAGCCAAAGCGGCTTGAACATAATAGGTCTCGCGGAAATTGTAATCCACATTGGCGTAATAGGTCAACGAGTTCCATTCGTCGTCTACACCTTTTGTCTCACGATAGTCGGAAGCGTTGTTTGGCCTCTTGTCGTTAGGAGTGTTGTTGGCCAAAAGACCTGTCTCTGTGTAAGTGTCGTTCATGAAGCGGATGCCACCGAACACGTCCAGACGATGGGCACCAAGGTCTATGGCCCAGTCGGCGCGAGTGTCGCTGAACACTGCGTTGTGCTTGGTGTAAAGCGTCTGCTTGCCGTTCTCTACCTGACCATTGTCTTGAACCGTGTAACGAGGCATACCGTTCATAGGAAGGAACAATGACTCGTTGAAATTATTCATCGTGTAACTGAAACGCTCGGTCAGATAGAAGTTGCGGGTGGGTTGCCACTTGGGAGATACAGCGATGTTAATCATGCTGTTGCTCATGTCGTTCTTGTTCTTGGCTTCACCATTCACCAACAACGCCTTGGGGTTGGCAAGACTGGCGGAAGTGCCAACAATCTCATCCAAATAGTCATCGGCATCGGCGATGAAGTCCGATACCTTACCATCAGTCGAGAAGGCGTAGGGACTCAAGAAGGGAGACTTGGCCATGGCCAGATAAGAAAGAGATGTCACGGCCTGAGTGGCGTAATCTGAGGGGAAGCCATCATCACGAAGGTTGCGGTTGATATTCGAGAAGGAGGCGTCGAAACGAGTGGAGAACCACTTGTTGAGAAGGATATCTGTGTTGAAACGGATATTGAAACGGTCATAGTCGTTCTTCTTCAACGTACTGTTGGCCATCACATAGCCTACAGACAAGTTGTAGTTAGCCACTTCATCACCACCCTGGATATGAATGCCGTAGTTCTGAGTCAATGCCTCGTCATACACTTCCTTGCTCCAGTCGGTATTGTTGTGGTACATGTTGTAGTAATAATAATCTGGGTCGTTCGAGAGGAACTTGATATCTGTCAACTTCGTACTCGTCGTACCCAACAGGTCGGAAGCGTAAGCACGGTACTGCGTGGCGTCCATCACATCAACAAGGCGGGGAAGAAACTCCACACCAACGGAAATGTTGGCGTCAATTCGAGTGGCCATAGAGGTGTTGCGCTTGGTGTTAATCAGAATAACACCATTGGCTCCCTTGGCACCATAGATGGCTGTTCCGCTCTTCAGAACCTGAACGCTCTCGATGTCGTCCATACTGATGCTGGACAGAGCGTTGTCATAATAACCCTGATGGAGCATCTCACGACCGTACATCGCGTCAAGAACCACACCGTCAAGAACAATCAGAGGCTGGGAGTTGGCGTTCAGCGAAGTGAAACCGTTGATGAACATGCTCGCACCCATGCCAGGGATGGCGGAGCGGGAGACGCTACGAACCTGGGAGGTCAGACGGCTCGCAATCTCCTGGTCAACGCTTATTGCTGTACTCTGTTCGAAATCCTTTGTGCCGGAATACTGAACGGGGGATGTCTTGGATGAGTAGATGTCACTGTACTTGCTGGAGTAAAGCGATATCTCAAGGCCAGAACTGCGACCGTTGATTGGGGTCTGAATCATGTCGTAACCATCAAGAACCGTGGACAGAGAGGTCACAAACACTGGTACGCTGATGGTGAATGTGCCATCCTCATCGGACATGGCTGTATAGAGATTGTTGTTGTAAGCACGTATCTGGGCACCAGCTAAGGGAGCATTTGTGGCAGCGTCGGTCACCTTACCCTTGATCTCTACCATCTCGTACTTCTTGACAGGCACAGTCCTGCGCACTGGCGTTACCACAACTTCCTCTTCAGTAGTTTCTGCCTCGTCCTGCGCAAGGGCTGGAAGGGCGGAGAAGAAAACTAATGCGGCTAATCCACATTGGAATATGCGCTGCATGTTTCTGGTGATATAGGAATGATATTT
>CACYEC010000511.1 GCA_902773225.1 uncultured Bacteroidales bacterium | reverse complement strand
GAGAAACACGTATGAGCACATCAAAATGCTCACCATGATTTCGACCGACGACATGGTGAACTGGACTTACCATGGCGAGATACACACAGACAGCATCGCTCCATGGATTGTGAACTCATGGGCGCCCTCGGTGGTGAAACGTGAGGAGGCAGACGGCAAGACACATTTTTACCTTTATTTCTCCAACAGCGGTGTAGGTACTGGCGTTTTGACTGCCACTTCTCCAGTTGGTCCGTGGAGCAGTCCATTGAACAAGAGCCTTGTGGACGCCCAGACATCAGGCATAGACTGCAAGGTGCCTTTCGACCCGGGAGCCGTCATCGACGACCAAGGCAAAGGTTGGTTGGCAGTGGGTGGAGCATGCGCCCGAATCATGCGATTAGGTGATGACATGGTATCGATAGATGGCCAGCCCTCCCCTATTGAGGCAGCCCATCATTTCGAGGCCAATGAATTGAACTACTGGGATGGCACATACATATACACATACAACACCGACTGGCAAAAACGCGATGACTGGTCATTGGATGCTCCCGTTCCAAGCACATGCAGCATGAGTTATATGACAAGCCGCACACCTCTGGTCACAGAGAGTTGGAAATATCACCACCATTACCTGAAGAATCCAGGAGAATGCGGATTCGACTACAGCAACAACCACACCCATCTACACAAATACCGTGGACATTGGTATATCTTTTACCATACCATGACCCTACAACACGATTTCCTATCAGAGGGTGGCTTCCGCAACCTCTGTGTAGATGAGATAGAAATCGACGAGAAGGGACTTGACATCCACATGGGCGAGATGACATTGGAGGGACCTGCACAATTGCAGTCGCTCAACCCATACGAACAGCATGAGGCAGAAACCACTGCGGCTACCCAAGGGGTTCTGTTCGAAGAAAGCGGGAAAGTGGGCAACACACTGGCGTATATCATTGACGATGTCGGTAAAACAAAAGTGAGAGGCGCACTCTTCAGCAAGTCGCCTAAACGCTTCATTGTGACAGCAAAAGGAAAAGGAACCATAGAAGTACATGGTTTGGCAGGCGACCGTGACCTACTTATAGCCACAGCCAACATAGATAGCAAGGAGTTGAAATCCGTCAAAACCAAAGTTGTACTTCCTTTAAAGGGAAAGGCAGACCTGTATTTCGTATTGAAAGGAAAGACCCTGAAATTCGACAACTGGACGTTCAAATAGGAAGTCACAGTAAATTTCAGATGTCCTAAACTGGCAGTCAGAGCAGGAACGCGGGTTCCTGCTCTGACTTATTTCATATTTCTTGACTTATAGATACGTTCCTTGGCGTTGTTGATTTCCTGGAACTTGCGTTGCGCGGCGGCCTTGACATCCTCTCCGAGCGTTGCCACACGGTCGGGATGGTACTTAAGCGCCATTTTCTTGTATGCTCGCTTCACCTCATCATCTGAGGCATCCTTAGTGATACCTAAAACGGCATAGTCATCGTCGAGTGTTGTTCCTCCGAGATGGAGCATTTGGTCCACTACCCCATCGTCAAGCATGAGTTGGATGGCCACCTCTCGCAGAGCCGAAATCTCTGTAGAGTCGATATGTCCGTCAGCCTTGGCGATTTCACAGAGGAAAGCCATGAGTTGCAGTCGGTGTTCCTCCGCCATTTGTCCGGCCATTTCCTTGCACGCCTGCCTAATTTGCTCCAGCCAGAGATACTGTCCTTGTTTCTTGCGGTACTCGAAGAGTTTCTTCAGTATGGCATCACCCTCAATGGCGGCATTATCACCGAAGGACTGACGCAGGTAGTTGCGCATGAATTCCATCTCGGAGTGCATGATGCGGCCGTCGGCCTGAATGATATGCGCAGAGAGCACCAACAACGAGAAAAGGAAACTGTTGCGGTTGCCCTCATTCTGCTGCTGTT
Source organism: uncultured Bacteroidales bacterium (assembly GCA_902773225.1). Taxonomy (GTDB): domain Bacteria; phylum Bacteroidota; class Bacteroidia; order Bacteroidales; family Bacteroidaceae; genus RUG11857. The sequence goes on along the minus strand of CACYEC010000511.1, from coordinate 12,781 downwards.
CCCTTTGTTTCTGACGTTGCTGTTGACGTTGCTGGTAATAATCCCGTTGCTGATAGTATTGGCGTGTGCGTTCTCGGGCTTCTTCCCTTTCCTCCTCTAACCTTTTGTCTTTACTGCTTGCAGAGAACGCATCGACTATGGCTCCAAGCACATAGCCCGCTATTGCTCCCAGGATGTTCTGGCTCAGTATCCAGCCCAGCCATCCGCCTATCCATTTACCTAATGCCATAATCTGATTATTTGGATGAGATGGAGACGGGGCAAATCCCCGCCTCTTTTGATGTGGTTGTTATCGTCGGGAATGGTTGTTATTTATTGGGGTTGTGATAGATGTTCTCTTTCTTGTGCTTACTGATTTGCAAGTTGGTCTCAGGAAAATATTGGGATAGCAATTCGTACATATCAGGGTCGTACTCCTTGAGTTCCTCCCTGGTGTTCACCCAGTTGTGCTTACCATCGGGATGTTCCACCTCAGCATTGACGTTGAACCAGTCTTGCACCGCCTCGGCAAAGTATTCCATGATGTCGGTCTCTGCGTATGTATTCTTCCACAGTCCCTTGTCTTTTGCTTTGTTGAGCAATTTCGTCAGTCTGTCATTGATGTCAGGTTCTGTTTGCAGAATTCCAATAAGGTGGATGGCATGAGCGAATTCATGGATAAGGATGTCCTCGGCATGGTACTTGTCAATCTGGTAGGCCAGGATATTCTCCTCGGCGCAGGTAGTGAGTGGTTCATTGAGGTCACCTCCCAATCCTCTTGCGCGAAGGTCCCAGTTAATTGATGTGTCATTAATCAGGTAATGGTGTTCGGGTATGTCGGTAGTGCCTTCATAACGAGCCATGATACCGACACGTGCCTTGGCCTTTCGCATGGCATTCATAATCTCTTCAGAGAGCATGCAGGTCATGGAATAGAGTGTGCGGTGGGCAGCCACAAAACAAGAGTCAGGCACTCGCCACGAAGATATAAGTGGTATGCCGTTCACATCGACATATTTCTTGTAGAAGGGGTCGAGTTGTAGCGAATCAGGGGGCGAAGTCACCACGCATTCGGGTATGTCAATCGTCTCGGTGTCGTTTTCAGCCTGCTTCGTCTGTGTTGTTTGTGTACAGGCCACTGCCACAAAAGACAGCAAGCCAAGGAATAGCAATTTCTTCATCTTTCTTATTATGTTTTATAGGTTAGTATTGTTCATTATATCACGCAGTGAAAGAATTCGGTGAATGCGGAAAAAACTCAACGGCTACAGGATGCAGGGATGCCAAGATAGTCGAAAAAACGCTCAGGCCAGTAGTTCATTATCAGTTCGTCGGGGAATTCCGTTTCGGCGAGCAAAGGATAGAGGTGGCTGTAGTCAGCGATTTGGAACGACACATGAGCGTCACTGCCCAAAATCAGCGGTACGTCGTATTGCTTGCAGAGTCGCATGATTTCCATGTTGTTACCAATGGCAACTGTTTTCTTCCTCTCTGGTGCCAGTGAATGGTTGTTGACCTCCAGTAACGTGTGAGATTCCTTGGCGGTTATGACCAATCGTTCAAAATCGAGTTCTGCTGTTCCATCGCCAGGGTGAGCAATGATGTGGATTTTGGGGTTTTTAATTACCTTGATCATTCCTTCTGTATTCTGTTCCCGAGAGCCACCTTGCCAGCAGTTGCGGTGTATGCCAGCAATCCTGATGTCGAGCATGTCGAGGTAGGAGTCATCGAGGTCGAGGCTTCCAATGGTATCAAGTATATTGATTTCACATCCCATAAGTAGCCTGATGCCATAGATTTGCCGTGGTACGACAAACATATTGCGGAAGTAGAGCAAGGGGCAAGTGCCCTCGATGCTGGGGCCGTGTTCAGTGATTCCCAACACTTGTAGTCCTTTGTCTGCCGCCATTCTCGCCATTTCCTGTATGGTGCTGTAGGCGTGCCCTGAGGCGATGGTATGTGTATGTGCGTCTAAAAGAATCTTCTTCATCGTATCAACCATTATTCATCAAGTTGCAAATTTAAACAAAAAATAAAGATATTCATAGCAAAAAGAGGATAAAAGTAAGAAATCATTTAGTCTGTCTGTAACGTATGGTAAAAAATATGAAATAAAAGCAACAGTCTTCTTCCGTTATTTTATATAATTTTGCAGTATATAATTATCAAACATATCAAAACATACAGCAATGAAAAAGAAATTACTGTTCACGGCGATGCTGGCCAGCATATCCTCCCTGATATGGGCCCAGCGCAACGATTATGCCACCATTCAGACCGAACCTGTTCAAAACCCCATGCTTTGGGCCGACGTACCCGACCCAGATGTTATCCGTGTGGGCGACACCTTCTACTTGGTGAGCACAACCATGCACCTGATGCCAGGTGCTCCCGTGATGGCATCGAAGGACCTGAAGAACTGGGAAACTGTGAGTTACATCTTTGACCGTCTGACCGACTCTCCTAAATACGACCTACAGAAAGGTACCGTATATGGTCGTGGTCAGTGGGCCACATCACTGAAATACCATAACGGTAAGTTCTACGCATTGCTTGCTCCGAACGAGCGCGGTTCCATGGGCGACACCTATATCTTCTCTGCCGACAAGGCCGAGGGACCATGGACGATAGTCTCCCGTATGCGTCATTTCCATGACTGTTCGCTGTTCTTCGACGATGACGGACGTGTCTATGTCATCTATGGCACAGGCGAGTTGATGGAACTCAAGCCCGACCTTTCCGATGTAATAGAAGGTACCCATCAGCAGATTTTCAAGCGTGAGGAAGACGAACGTGGTTTGCTTGAGGGCAGTCGCGTCATCAAGCATAACGGTAAGTATTATCTTCTGATGATTTCCCACACCTACGCTCCAGGCCGTCACCGCCGTGAGGTATGCTACCGCGCCGACGACATCCATGGTCCCTACGAGAAGCAGGTCATCCTGGAGAGTGAGTTCGGTGGGTTCTCCTACGAGGCCCAAGGCACGATTGTTGACTCAGAGTCAGGCGACTGGTATGGCATCATCTTCCAAGACCGTGGTGGAGTTGGCCGCGTGCTGACGCTGATGCCCTGCCGTTGGATTAACGGTTGGCCGATGCTGGGCGATGAGAACGGCAAGGTTCCAGAGACGGTTCGTGCATACAAGAGTGGTGAACCTGCCGGTGGCATCGTGAAGAGCGATGATTTCTCAAGCACACGCCTCGGCCTTCACTGGCAGTGGAACCACAACCCTGTGGATGCCTCATGGTCGCTGACCGAACGTCCGGGCTATCTCCGTCTGAAAACCAGCCGAGTGGTCAACACACTCTACTTAGCGCCCAACACGCTGACCCAGCGCATGGAAGGGCCGACATGCAGCGGGGCCATCTGTCTCGACCTCTCACACATGAAAGACGGCGACTGCGCAGGATTGGCTGCTTTCAACAGCGACACAGGAAGCCTGACGGTGAAGAAACAGGGCAAGAAACTTGTTCTGGAAATGGAAGAGTTGGTCGTGGCATTATCAGACCGTGACAAGGAAGTGACAAAAACTGATGCCAAGACGATAGAAAGTGTAACACTGAAGGAACCTAAGATATGGCTGCGCGTGGATGCCGACTTCCGTCCCACAGGACGAGGCGGCGGTAAAGACTCAGCCAACTTCTACTACAGCACCAACGGCCAGGATTGGACGAAGATAGGAACATCCGATTACCGTCTGGGGTTTGACTACCGCCGTTTCTTCATGGGTACCAAATTCGGTATCTTCTGCTATGCCACGAAGAAGACAGGAGGCTACGTGGATGTAGATGAGTTCATGTATGAGAAAAAATAGCCCTCACCTAAATGATTATATCAAGTAAACGGAATATGAAAAGACAACTGATGACCATATTACTGTATGTGGCTGCCATGTCAGCCATGGCACAGGTAGAGCGTCCCAAGTTGGTCGTGGGACTTGTGGTTGACCAGATGCGCTGGGACTATCTGTATTATTATTACGACAAATTCGGACAGGGCGGACTTCGCCGACTCGTGGACGAGGGGTTCAACTGCGACAACAACCTCATCAACTATGTTCCCACCATCACTGGTGTCGGTCACGCCTCCATCTACACAGGCACCACTCCAGCGTTGCACAGTATCGCGGGCAACGACTTCTACATGGACGGCAAGTTCACCTATTGCTGTTCCGACAATTCGGTGAAAGGAGTGGGCAGTGAAGGGAGTGCAGGCGAGATGTCACCCCGCAAGATGACCGCCACAACCATGGGCGACATGCTCAAAGTGGCCACGGACTTCAGGTCGAAAGTCTTCGGTGTAGCCATGAAGGATCGTGCCGCCATTCTCCCCGCCGGACAATCCGCCGACGCCGCCTACTGGTGGGACAACAACGTGGGACATTATATCACATCGACCTATTACATGGAGGAACTGCCCAAATGGGTGAAGAAATTCAATGCTGAGAACACGTGGAATCCAGGTAAAGACATCAAGATGTCGCCAGTAGGTGTGGAGAAGACTTTCCTCATGGCCCAAGCCATAGTGGAAAACGAGCAACTCGGACAAAGGGGTGAGTGCGACATGCTCTGCATCAGTGTATCCCCCACCGATGCCATCGCACACAGTTTCGGTACACGTGGTCAGGAGAACTACGATGTATATATGGAACTCGACCGGGACCTGGCCAAGTTTCTTGACTATCTCGACACGACCATCGGCAAAGGACAGTATCTATTGTTCCTATCCGCCGACCACGGAGCAGCCCACAACTCCACGATGCTCAACAACCACCGCATACCTGCTGGCGGATGGAGTATCAGCGACGCGCGCAAACGTCTCAACGCACATCTGCAGGAGAAGTTCGGATTAGAAAAAATGGTTCCCTATCATTCTTCTTACAGGCTTTTCTTCGATCGACCTGGCATCCAGAAAGCGGGATTGAAACTGCAGGATGTGGTCGATGAGGCCATCGCTTTCCTCAAGGAAGAAAAAGACTTGCTTTATGTCATCGACTACGCTCACGCCACAGAAGCCGTTATTCCCGCATCACTCAAAGAGCAGATTATCAATGGATGGAACGCACAGCGTTCAGGCGACATCTATTGTCTGACGAAGTCTGGCTTGTACGACTTTGTGCCAGAAGCCGACTACAAAGGAACGACCCATGGCGCATGGAATCCTTACGACTCACATATTCCCTGTGTGTTTTTCGGATGGCATGTGAAACATGGTCATAGTTCACGCACCAACTATATGATTGATGTTGCGCCCACAATCTGCGCCATGCTCCATATCCAGATGCCCAACTCCTGCATTGGCAACCCCATCATCGAAGTAGCCGACCAGGATATGAGATAACGGTCTTTTTCTTATTACAAAAACAGTTTGCCGTAGGTAAATGATAGCCTTTGCTATCGCATACCTACGGCAAACTTTTTATGCACATCAAAAGAAAAGGCAGGACTATTTCACCAGTTCGTCAGCGAGTTCCTTGAGAGCGGTAATGGTTTCAGGTTTCACAGTGGAACGGATAGACACCACCTTGTCGATGATGGTGATGTTCTTCATTTGTTGGAGTTCCTCTGTGATTCTCTTTGCAGCCATTGGTGCCCATGAGCCGTTCTCAATGATGGCCACCCGACGGTTCTGGTAGTTCTTGGCCTTCAGGTGCGCGAGGAAGTCAGCCATGACGGGCATCACCCCTGCGTCGTATGTAGGTGCGGCCAGCACGATGTTGCTATATCGGAAGGCATCCTCGATGTCCTCAGCCATGTCGGTGCGGACAAGGTCGGCGATGCTGATTTTCTTGTCGGTTTTCTTGGCGAGAATGTCTGCCAGTTGTTGAGCGGCTTGCGCCGTATTGCCATGTAAAGAACAGTAGGCGATGAAGAATCCGTCGGTTTCGGGTTCGTACTTGCTCCAAGTGTCATACTGTTTGATGTAATGAGTGAGGTCGCCAGTGAGGAAAGGGCCGTGAAGTGGGAGAATCCCCTGGATATCGAGTTTAGCGGCTTTCTTGAGGAGGTTCTGCACCTGGACGCCGTATTTGCCCACGATATTGAAGTAGTATCTGCGTGCCTCGCAGTCCCAGTCGTCAAGTCCTTCGTCGTAGTAGCCGAACTTACCGAAAGCGTCGGCAGCGAACAGCACTTTGGCAGTTTGGTCGTAAGTGACCATCACCTCGGGCCAGTGAACCATAGGAGCCAGGACGAACTGCAGGGTGTGACTACCCACTGCAAGGGTGTCGCCTTCCTTCACGGTCTGTACACGATCCTTCAAGTCGATGTCGAAGAACTGTGGTATCATGCTGGCGCACTTGGCGCTACATACCAACTTACATTCAGGGAAACGCTCCGCGATGTACTTGATGTTGGCGGAATGGTCGGGTTCGAGATGCTGAACGATGAGGTAGTCGGGCTTGCGACCGTCAAGCACCTCGTCGAGTTTCTGAATCCACTCCTCAGTCTTGCGCTCATCGATTGTGTCGAGTATGGCTATCTGGCCGTCATCAATCACGTATGAGTTGTACGACATACCTTCGGGAACAATATACTGTCCCTCAAAGAAGTCGAGGTCTGTGTCGTTGGCTCCAATATGGTAGATATCAAGAGCCACATTCAATTTTGCCATAATTTATTTGTTAGTTTTTAGTGATAATCAGAATAGTCCTTTCCGTATTCATGCCGAAAGAGGGAAACCATTACCCGTTCTCTTTGAAGAACTGTTAATTCCATCAAAACGGTATTTTTTCTTTGAACAGTGCAAAAGTAATGAATAATTGCGAACTTGCCAAAAAAGCCAGCGACAAAGAAACATATCGTGTAGAGAATTTGTTTCTTTGCCGTTTATTCAACATTACTTAAATCATTTCTTCAAATCAGGTAATTGGATTTCACTCCCAAGTTTCAATTGGAATTCATCAGTAAGCCAATTGATTCGTCCTCCGTACCAAGTGAAAGTGAGTTCACCGAAATAGATTTTTCCGTTGATGTTGTAGAGGTCCACGCGAACCTCAGGGAATCCTTTCGACAGTCTCTCCGCCATTTCCACCATCTTTTGAAGGTTTTCTGGTCTTGGAATCGGATGATAATTTTGATGACTGTATCGTTCTAAGCAAACCTCCCGTAAAGGAGTCCATGTATCAATGTCGTAAATATCTTTTACGGTTTCATGACTATTAATGTTCCTGTCGTAACAAACCAAAACGAACTGGGTCTTACCATCAAAACAGATAAACTTGTAATCTATCGTATCAGTCATTGGAATCATGTTGCCATCGTCATGCAACTGAGGAAGTAACTCTTCTGCCATTATTCGATGAGGAATCTTTGTGTAATGAGGCTCAACAGTGTCATAACCGTATGTCAGATTCAATCGCCATCGCAATAATCTGACTATAGAATCCTTGTCAAATTCCGAGGACTTGTCCTTAATCAGCATAGTAGAACCCATGTCATGTGTGCATTTGATGGCAAAACTATTTGGCAACGCATCAAAGTCAATGTCTTCCACCTTATCCCACACCCCATACTCTTGTAGGAGAGAATCGGCATATCCACATTCTGCAATATACTTCCTCACTTCATGCTTATCAGCGTATTTAGTCCAAAGCGATGTGTCAGAAAACGCTTCGAGCCATTGTACCTTCTCGTTAAAGGTTTTGGGATGTTTCAAATTCAACTTGTAATTGAAGTGTCTCCACCACTGCAATTCCAAGGCCCGTTTCCGATTCGTATCGACAAGGTGTTCCCATGTTCCCTTCTTGTGATACCACCACCAGGATAATAAATCATACGTCCGATGTGGATGGAATAGATCTTTAAAAGAAACATCAATCATGATTATGGGATTATTCGAAATTGTCAACTACTTTTTTATATAGATAAAACATCCTGTCATACACAGGCGAGCGCATGCTGTCTATAATGCAGTATCTGTCAATATCAGGTGAGTAGTCATCAGTAATAAGAAAATCAACACCCTGATGGCTAACGATACTATCTTGTTCTTCACGCTTGCCTGGTGCATCAATGTTATTGTCACAAAAGAATCTATTGATTGGTTGCAGGCCTGTTATAGCAAAAACACCTTGGTCTAAGCAACGATAATTCAACAGTGTAGGATGATCTACCTTCATGATAGACTTAGCAAAGCGGAATTGGACAAATTCTTCTTTTTGCAAAAACAAATACTTCAAGTTATCACTCCCCAACAAGACGAGAACAGTCCCCATCACGGTTAGAGCCACCAAAGTGATTTTTCCAAGACTTTTCCGCATGAGTTCTACAGGGAGTTTGATTCTTGTTAACGGCAAAACGCTAAGAGGAACAAAAACTCCAAATATAAGCGGATAATAAGAAAAAACCACCAATTTGATAAAGACGAGTATAAAAACTGCAACTTCCAACAACGCTAAAAAAGAGAAATAACGCTTGCCCAACTTCCAGAAAGCAAACATCCCAACAATAATCATCACATACAAAGGCAAGTTAAGAGACAGACTATTTTTCAAATTTAGATAGAATCGAAATAAGTAGGAGAAGTTGTCGTCAGCAGAAGCATCAAGAGGCTTGGCAAGCAGATAGTTGAACATATTATGTTGAAAATACACTTCTATCAATGCAGGCAAGGCTCCCATTACAGCATAAAACAATATGATGGGAACAGTGACGAAAAGAAAACCGCAAAACACATACTTCACCAAAAATATAAAATCACTAAAGCAATGACGACGTGCCATATCGATCATCAAGAAAAAGAGCCATGGTACATAGAAGAAAGTCAGATTGAATTTCGTCCAAAAAATCACAGCCATACCAATGCCAACGGCAATACTTGTGTTTTTAGTGAACGAATTTCCATTTTTCAGATATCTGAAAGCCACAAATAAGGAATAAGCCATGAAGGGGAATGAGATTTCTTCGGCGCTGTCTCCCGTATGGTAAGCGTTAAGCGCATAAACACCTACACAGACTATAGGGAACCAGGGTTCAAGAGGTCGATTAGTAAAAAGAACGAGCGTTTTTCGACTATAATAAAAAAAGTAAAAAGCAAACGGGATAAGCATGAAATACATTCCGATATACGAGCGATATGAGAAAAGTGTGGCTATTGAATGGAGTAGATAAATTAGAGGTCCCTTATGTTCATAAAGGTCGAGATACGGCATTTTTCCACTCCATAACGCTTTTCCCACAGTGTGGTAACAAGAAGGAGAACACCATGGATTGGTAGGATATAAGAACGAAACCATATTACAAAAAGTAATCACCGTTATAGCCATCAGTAAACAGATGACAATATCGTGTCGATGCTTCTTCTTAGTATCAAAGAAAATGGAAGCAGAATCCTGATTCTCCACAGGTCGGATAAAAGATTCTATAAGGCTCGAAATGAAAAAAGAGCCACAAAAGGCCAACACAATTCCTATTAGAAAAACGAAAAGTCCAGATGACTCTCGACTAAAAGGAAACAATGCCGTAATAACATATTCCCATCTTCCACAAAAACACCAAACTCCGAGCGAGAATGCCATGATACAAAAAAGAAGGGAACTATTCGACAAAGACCTAAGAGTATGAAAACGTATTGGAGAACATATCAGAACGGGGATAAACAAGGCATAGAAAACAACAAAACGCAACACCCCATTAGTTGGTATAATCAGTAAGAATACACATAAAGACGAGAGGAATAGAATTATAGAAGTACTCCATTTCTTTTGGTTGTATTCATCAACAACATTACCCATATTTATTTCTTTATACGTAATATTTTTTACAAAATTAGTATTTTATCCTCACTTTTCACATATAAAAACAAGAAATCTGCATTATTCGTTGTTAAATGACTAATATAACGACCTTTTTTCCTGAGCAGAATCTTTTTTTTATTATTTTTGGCTTATAAATCCGACTAAATATCTAAATTTGCACCGTAATCACTCTGGGACGATTTCATTTATTCTTAGATGATAACCCCCCAACAAAGTGGTTGCCATAAAACAAACAAATTGCGATTCTTTTGTTGATATAGATTCAAACCTCTTGGAAAAGGCAAAGAAAGACATCCCGCAATTCGATTAGATTAAATATTGAACCTAACAATCCGTCTTTGGATGCCATCGGATTAATCAGTAGAAATGAACGTTAATTCTCCTTTTATTGAGAAACGAGTTAATGCATTATTCACAATTATTGAAAATGTGAAGGTGAAATGGTCACGTTATAAGGCCTATAAATTCTTTTCAGCGCAATTCAAAGACTTCATAGAATCGCATCATTTCGAAAACAAGAAGTTGGAAGGTGAGGATGCTTACATCCAAAAATGGAGTGCGCTGAGTAAAAAAGTTGAAGTATATTCTTACAGGTTCTTCAGCCACTATTGCGGTCTTACTCCGAATATTGTCCCTGAGAATATAGGTAGGTATTATATAGAGCCCTTCCTTAATCCTGTGAAATATCGCTATCCATACGCAGACAAGAATATGTTTCCACGTATCATAGGAAAAGAATATGTTCCACGAACCGTTGTCTGCAGAATCAATGGGAGAATGTTGCTTGACAGCGACTTCACCTTAGCCGACAAAGATTTGAAAAAATATATAGGTGACTCCACAAGCCTAATCCTTAAGCCCTCTGTTGGCACCAATTCTGGTGATGGAGTCATAAAATTCAACAAAGTAGGAGAAGAATTCGTTTCTATTGACGGAAAAGTGACATTAACTAAAGAATTCCTCATGTCGTACGGTAGAAATTTCTGTTTACAAGAGGCAGTATGTCAACATGAGTTTATGAATCATTTATGTGCAACATCTGTCAATACTATACGTCTTTGTCTTTATCGCTCTTTGTCAGACAATCAATCGGTAGTAACAGCAGGTATCATCAGAATAGGCAAACAAGGTGCGATTGTAGATAATGCCCATGCAGGAGGAGTTTTTGTTGGTGTTGATATGGCCTCAGGCGAGTTAGACAAACACATCATTGGCCAAGATTTTTACAAGCATGATAAATGGAATGATGTGGATTTTTCCAAAGAGACCTTGGTTGTGCCTAATTGGGATGAGGTGATAGATTTCGCCAAGTATATTGGTACTCGACTGCCTCATCACAGACTGATTGCCTTAGATATTGCTTTAGACACCAAAGGTAAGCCAATATTAATTGAATACAACATCGATTTTTTTGGATATTGGCTTTTTATGCTTACCAATCAAGAAGTTTTTGGAAAATACACAGACGAAGTGATAGATTATTGCAAAATGTTGCTTTGATAAGTACATCTGTAAAAAATCTGTCAATATATTTGGGCAATGCGATAAAAAAAACTAAATTTGCGCCATATTTCTCAATAGCAGGAGTAAAAAGATTCTATTCTAAGGCTTAAACATCAATCAATCATCAGAAAGGCAGTTGTGCATATCCCTGACCCTCCGTTGGAAGGAGCAGACTGCATCATTAATAAGTATGAACAAAAAGGTAAGAATCAAGGACATTGCTGAAAGGGCTGGTCTTTCGGTAGGCACTGTTGACCGTGTGATTCATGGACGCACCAATGTGTCGAAAGCAAGTTATGAGATTGTAAAGAAAGTGCTTGCCGAGATGAACTATGAGCCCAACTATGTGGCGAGTGCTCTTGCCAGCAACAAAACCTATAATTTCTGTGCCTTAATGCCCATGCATGAGAAGGACAGTTATTGGGCAAGGGTGGAAAAAGGTCTGTACAAAGGCGTGGAGTTCTACAAGGACTTCAAGATAGACTTCAAGATTTTCGAGTACGACCCTTTCAACGACAACACATTCCGGGAGCAATGTACCAAGTTGATGGAATCTGGTCCATTTGCAGTCATCATCGCTCCGATACTCAATGGGAGCATCATGAAGGATTTTGTCACACAACTCAAGGAAAAAGACATACCCTTCGGCCTCATCGACTCCAACTGGCCAGAATTTGAGCCACTGTGTTTCTATGGCCAGAATTCCATCAAGAGCGGTGAGTTCTCAGCCCGTGTTTTACTCATGTCGGTAGGCGGATGCCCTAAGGAATTATGTATCTTCAAGGTTATGGGCGAAGGTCGTATAGCCACCCGCCAGCAACTTGACCGAGAGGTGGGTTTCAAGAATTATGTGAAAACCCATTGTCCTGAATGTGAGATTAAGGAATTGCAACTCTTCGCATACGACAAGAAAGGGATGCAACAATCGATGCAGGACTTCTTCACGGAAAACAAGAATATCGAATGTGGCATCACCTTCAATTCCACCATCTCCATTATCGCAGACTTCCTTCACAACAACATGCCCGACTACGACATCCGACTGCTGGGTTACGACACCGTAGGTAAGAATGTGGAATGCCTGAAAAACGGCACAGTCGATTTCATCGTTGCACAGCATGCAAAGCGCCAGGGCTACAACTGCTTCCGCAATATGTTCAGTTCGAGCGTGCTACACAGTGAGCAGGAGCGCGACCACTATGTCGCCATCGAACTCCTGATGAAAGAAAACGTGGATTTCTACGAGGACTAATCGAAATCAAATCAAAACTCAAATAACAATGAGAAATCAATATATGAGGATGCTTGCTGGCATCCTCTTTTTAAGCAGTGTTACGTCAACCAATGCTCAGACCGTCGTTAAGGACAAGGAAGACGGTTCACCCGTGGCTTATGCTCATGTACTCAACCAAAATGCAGAGTATATAGGGCAGACGGATGCCGAGGGTAAACTTCCCGACGACCTACAAGGAGCCACCGCCATCTCCATCAGCCACGTCGCCTACCAGCCAGAAAAACGCGATGTAGGCAAACTGGGCAAG
>CACYEC010000510.1 GCA_902773225.1 uncultured Bacteroidales bacterium | reverse complement strand
GAGTTCTCGTCACGGCCCTTGATGACCGTTGTGCCGTCGAAATAACCTACGGCCACACGGTAGTTGCTGCTTTCATTGCCGCCAGTCAATGCCAAGTGGTGGTTTTGTGTGAAACCTGTCCGGTCAATCATTTTCTGGAAGTCGGTGTTGTACCCTTTGTCAAGGATGCCCATATTGAATTGCTGGATGGCTAAGCGGTAGGTGTCGGCATCCAGCATCTTCAGACGCTTGTAGATGGGCGAAATGCTCAACGACGTGTTGTAGGTCAGGCGGGTTTCCCCCTCACTGCCCTGCTGCGTGTTGACCACGATGACGCCCGCCGCCCCGCGACTGCCGTACTGGGCTGTCTCAGAGGCATCCTTCAGGATGTTGAAACTTTTGATGTCGGTGGGAAGGATGCTTTCCAGCATTCTGATGTCTCCCATCACTCCGTCGACGATGACCAAAGGGTCGTTGCCTCCACTCAGTGAGGTCGTACCGCGGAGGCGGACCGCGCTCAGCGCGTTGCCGGTGGTCTCCACCTGCATTCCTGCCACACGTCCTTTGATGGCGTCGATGGCGTTGGTGGCGATTTCCTTGTTGTTCATCTCGTTCTCGTCAATGACTTCCTGACCGTAGAGGGCAGGGGTGAAGCAGGCGAGACAGAATGTGAGCAGAATAGGTTTCTTCGATAATAGCATAAGGTTATAGTGTTGTCATAAAAACGAACCTCTGGCGCGTATGGTGCGCCAACAATTCAAGTTGTTGCAAAAATGTGATTTGATAAATGTGTTTGTAAAAGTACGACTAAACGATGAAAATAAGAAGAAAAAACTCAGAAAAATGCACTAAAAATGGTCTTAAGAGGTGATTTTATTGGATTAGTGACCGTTTTCGTGCATATCACGATGAATTTTACATTGTATTACTCTTGCATGACAGACATTCGTCTGAGCAGTTCGATGAGCGCATGGCTGATGTCCTCAATGGTGGATAGTTCCATTTGCCACTTGTGGAATGCGGCTCCATAGGTATGGCAATGACAAAACTTTGACTATCAGAAGTTCGTTTTTTTTCCAAATATATTGTGATTGTCAAAAATTATACGTAATTTTGTAGAATAAAGGTATATTTCTTGAAAAAACTAAACGACGGATAATATGAGCGAATTATTAGTACTTCCCGACATTCACGGACGAGTTTTTTGGAAACGTCCATGCGAAGATATCGAGCGCTTTAAGCGGGTTGTATTCCTCGGTGATTATGCCGACCCCTATATTTTTGAGGAAATCACTCCTGCCGACGCACTCGACAACCTGAAGGAAATCATCGAGTTGAAGGAGGCGTATCCCGACAAGGTGATACTGCTCTTAGGAAACCATGACATGCCCTATTTCTCCGATGACTATCTCGGTTTGCATTGGGGACACAGCCGTCATTCGAAAAGGTTTCACGATGCTTTTCACGAACTTTTCAACCAGTACAAGTCTTTGTTCCAATTAGCCTACGTGGAGGATGATGTGCTGTTCACCCACGCGGGAGTGGATAGCAGATGGTTGGAGACAGTCGTAGGCTGTCAAAGCGACGACATCCATCAAATCTGTGATGCACTGAACCATATCCTCGACAAGGAGGGAGGTATGAAAGACCTCTTCAAAGTTTCTTGGGAGCGAGGAGGATGGGATGAAGCGGCATCATGTATTTGGGCAGATGTGTCCGACATCATGAAGGATGTGGAGAGCGCCAAGGCGCCTGATGCCGTTGTCAAACCCATTCACCGCATCAAACAGGTCTTCGGACACACCCTCCAGGCCTACGAGGATAGAAATGGGGATGTACACATGAAAGATGCTGTAGAGTTCGACAATTGCAAGATGCTCGACAACGCACAGCCCTATATACTGAACACCGATGACTTCACCATCCGAATCTGTGAGTGAAGGAAAAGGTTGGAAACAAGATGAAAATAAATGACACTTTTGTCTTCTGATTATGTTATTAATTCTTAAATGTCGTTAAATCAAGGTTTTGCAGCGATTTCATTTACTCTTAGTCCGCCATTTTCTCG
>CACYEC010000509.1 GCA_902773225.1 uncultured Bacteroidales bacterium | reverse complement strand
CAATAAAAAAGGTCGCTTCATCAAGCGACCTTTTTTATGATGTCTTCTGAAAGTATCAGTTCCCCACAAGCATGTCTTCAATACGGCTGATTTCTTTGGAGGTCTTCTCCTCTGTATCAATGAGGTTCTGCATCTGGTTGATGGAGTGTAGCACGGTGGCGTGGTTACGGCCTCCGAAAGCCTTGCCGATTTGTACGTTGGAGATGTCGGTGTGCTTGTTGGCCAAGTAAATCGCAACTTGCCTGATGTAGATGTAGGGCTGACGACGAGACTTCGAACAGATATCCTTGCTGCTGACATTGAAATAGTTGCAGACGGTCTCGATGATGAAGTCAATCGTGATTTCTGTATTGCGCTTGGGCATGAAACGGGGGAGTACGGTGTTAACCAACTGCATGTCGATATCGCAGTTGTTATAGACTACGGAATGGGCCAACAGGGAGTTGATGATGCCCTCAAGGTCGCGGATGTTCTCGCTCACGTTCTTCGAGATATAATCCACCACGTTGGGGGCTATCACTAAGCCGTTTTTCCGTATTTTGTCTTCCAGTATCAGACGGCGCAGTTCCTGGTTGGGCTTCTCTATCTCTGCCTGCAGTCCCCACTTGAAACGGGTGAGCAAACGATCCTCAAGACCGACAATCTCAATGGGAGGACGGTCGGCTGTCAAGATGATTTGCTTGCCGTTGATGTGAAGATGATTGAAGATGTGGAAGAAGGTCTGCTGTGTCTTAGTCTTGCCCGACAGTTCCTGGATGTCGTCGATAATCAGCATGTCGATGGTTTGATAGAAGGCGATAAAGTCATTCACCTTGTTGTGCATCACAGCATCCGTATATTGCACCTGGAACAAGTGAGCGCTGACGTAAAGTACACGCATACGGGGGTGAAGTTCCTTGGTCCTCAGACCGATCGCGTTAACCAAGTGAGTCTTACCCACACCTGAGTGACCATAGATGAACAACGGGTTGAATGTCCGAGAGGGGGTCTTGCTGATGGCCTCACCTACGCTGCGGACTAATTTGTTGCTTGAGCCTTCTATGAAATTCTCAAAGTTGTAGTTAGGATTGAGTTGAGATTCAAGGTCGTCGGCTACGGAAGACTTTATCGGTTCTGGGCTCGTGTTGGCTGGACGTGTTGTAGTGGAGGGTTGAAGGGTGGTCTTGTTCGATGACTCTATCTTCGAGTATATCGAGTTCTGGGAGTCTTCAAGCACCTTATAGGTCAATGTCACGTCTTTGCCGAACACCTTGGTAATGGTTTTCCGCAACAAGTCCAGGAAATGTTCCTCAACAAATTCGTACACGAAGGCACTCGGCACACCAAGAGTGAGTTTGTGATCCTCGAAGGAGCACAGGTTGATGCACTTAAACCATGTGTCGAACTGCTGCTGGGAAATATTGTCATGGATTATTGACAGACAGTTATCCCATAGTTGTGATGGATGGTTTTCCATTAGAGGTGACTATTGATTGATGATTGATCTTGTTCTTCTTTTCTTACAGTGCAAATTTCAGCATTTATTTTCAATTGTGCAAGTCCTTTGGGTTCATGGTCCTTTACGCAAGTCCATAAATGCTTTTATTTCAACTCTTTGAAAATTAGTCCAACTTTTTTTTCAAAAAAAGTTTGCTAATAACTAAGTTATTGGTTTATAATTAATTGTGATATATATTCGCTCGTCAATTATTGTTTTTGTTCCACAATCAATGCTGTTGCAATAACCCATATTTTAGCGTGTTAGCGTTTCATGAAACAATTCATCATTGAATGGTGCTTATTTAGACAAAATTTAAATAAGTCATTGCGCCCTTTTTCTTGCACTCCTCTTGTCTTGTGTCTATGGCGGATGGGGTGAATATGGCTTTTTACTGTCTCAAATGATAGGTTCATTGATATGTGTTATATGTATTTTGTCAAGAATTTTTCCCGTTGAGATATCAATACCCGATAGGTGGAGGGCTGTTTTTCGGCTTGAGGACTTTTCGGATGTGATGGCTGGCCGTTCCGTATTGTAGATGTAGTTGACCACTTCGTCGATATGGGTGGGAGTAAACGTGGCTTGGTGAATGTCGTCCACAAACTGAGTGATTGAATTCTCGTCGGCGATGATGATGATGCCACCGAGCCATTCGGTCAGTTCCAGTTCGTCAGCAAGTTCGTAATGGTTCACCACCGTCTTGCCGAAGATTTCAACGATGTGTCTGAGGTAGGCAATGGTGGGAGAGAAGTAAACCTTGTTGGCTGCTACTCTGCGCATGGGGGAGGGATGTGTTACTGTCGTCTTGACGGTGCACCACGTTGGGGTTGGCGTGGACGGTTGTTATTATTGTTGGTTCCCTTTCGGTTGAACCTGCGTTTTATCTTAGAGGCTTCAGGTGCCGTCCTCAGTTTGATGTCTTCGTCATCACGGTTCTGCTCACGAAGTTCATCGGGAGTCAGGTGACGGGTGCGCCTTGCGCTGTCGTTGGTCACAACGGGCATGGAGTCGGTCTTCACAGTATCCTCACGTACTGTGCTATGGATGAGTGAGTCGGGTTTGTGCATCCTGATGAGCGACAGGTTGTTGACGATGGCTATGCTACGTTCTTCTGCGCTCGTGGTGTTGTAATGTATGAAACCGCTGACTGAGGAGATGTTTTTGTTATCGCGTGCCTCGATGGTGAGTTCTTGATGGGCGGCGTTACGAAGTGTGCGCGTGTCGCTGATGACCTTGTCGTCATCATATCGGATGGAGAGGCTGATGGTCACAGAACCGTTTCTTGTCATGTTGTTCTCGTTCACGATTGACAGGTCGCCCGACATGATGTACTTGTCGTAGCGATGGAAACTCGTGTCGGCCTTGATGATGAAACTCTCGTGGTTGAGCGATGGCTTGGGACGAAGCACGATGATGGCTGCGCCGTTCCATACATTGGCTGTGTCGCCGTCGCTACTGGCTACATTGGCCATCGAGGTGTTGCCTGTACTCAACTGCAGTTCTTTGTCAGCCGTCTCAAAGCGTTTGTTCAAGTTGTCGTAGATATCCTTCAAGTCGGAGTTATGACGGTTGTA
Source organism: uncultured Bacteroidales bacterium (assembly GCA_902773225.1). GTDB lineage: Bacteria > Bacteroidota > Bacteroidia > Bacteroidales > Bacteroidaceae > RUG11857. The sequence continues at coordinate 2,598 of CACYEC010000509.1, read as the reverse complement.
CCATACCAAGGAACTGTCGAATTCGGCTTGGCTCACCTTATTCTTCTTCATGACGGCATCGATATACAGTTGTTCCTTGTATTTCTCGTCTGGAGGAAGCTGGTTCACCATGCTCTTGGCTAAATGGTAGTCGTAAAGTAACTGCTCCATCTTCGATTTCGACACGACATGATCGGGCCGCTGTTCGCAGGAGGCCAACAGCGTCAGGAAAAGGGTGGTCAGGATGAATATGTGGAGCGGTTTCTTTGGCATTACTCTGTGGATGATGATGTTTGGGAAAGGGGGACTTCGTCGTCTTTCTTGCCAATTTCCATGATATGCTTTCGGTAGAACAGAATGAGCAGAATCATGGATACGGAGATGGAAGCGTCGGCAAAATTGAAAATGGCGTTGAAGAACACACAATGTTCGCCTACGGCTGGGAAACCTGGTATCCAAGAAAGCAAGGGGATGTAAGGCATATTCCATTCCACTAACGGGAAGTAGAACATATCGACTACACGACCCATCATGAAAGCATCGTACCCTTCGCCGAAGGGAACGAAGGTTGAGGGGGCTGAGGATGGGTAGGGAAGGGATTCGCTGAACACCTGACCGTAAAACATACAGTCAATAACGTTGCCTATGTCACCGGCAAGAACCATCGACAGTAGAACAATGTAGCCTGTAGAGGCGCCTTTCCTGATTTGCTGACGGATGTAATAGATAATGAAGAAGGCGGCGATGATGCGGAATATCGTCAAACCCATCTTGCCAACATTCTCAAAAGGCGTGTCTTTGAAGAGTTGCATCCCAAAGGCCATACCACGGTTCTCGGTAAAGGCGATGTAGAACCAGTCGGTCACACGGATGTGCTCATAAAGGTGCATGTTGGTCTTTACAACGACCTTGATGACTTGGTCGATGATGATGATGCACAATACGAGTGATATGGAGAGGATGGCGAGTCGTTTCTTGTTCATTTTGATTCTTGCTTTCCGGACTTTCCGGACTACTTCATATTTACTGCAAAATTACGACTTTTTATCGAATTATGACTCATTACCTTCTGAAAAAAGAAAGGACATCGCCGGCTTTGGACGATGTCCCCACTTTTATGGTGTTGGTCTTTGTGTGATTGTTCGCTTTTCAGATGACGAATGCACTACTTCACCTTGTCAACGATGGCCTTGAATGCGTCGTTGTTGTTCATAGCGAGGCTGGCGAGGGTCTTGCGGTTGATTTCGATGCCTGCCTTGTGAAGAGCACCCATCAACTGGGAATATGACAATCCCTCCAGACGGGCGGCGGCGTTGATACGCTGAATCCACAGGGCGCGGAACTCGCGCTTCTTTCTGCGGCGGTCGGCGAAAGCGTAGGTGAGACCTTTCTCATACGCGTTTTTCGCTACGGTCCATACGTTCTTGCGTGCGCCAAACTGGCCTTTCACACGCTTGAGAATCTTCTTTCTTCTTGCTCTTGAAGCAACATGATTTACTGATCTTGGCATAATTTTTTTCTTTTTTGAATGTTAGCGCCATCATAAGATGGTCTTGAAGGCGCGTGACGAAATCTGCTTCGGTCCGCTCACCTTGTCAGGGCTAAGCATTCTGTTCTACAATGTGTTGGATGTCTCTTTGGCTTATCTCAGGTTCAGAAGGTCGCGGACTTGTTTCACGTTGGCCTTTACCACGATTGTAGAGTGGTCGAGGTTTCTCTTCTGCTTCTTCGTCTTCTTCGTCAGAATGTGACTGTGATAAGCGTGCTGTCTTTTCAGCTTTCCTGTTCCGGTCAATTTGAAGCGCTTCTTCGCACCGGAATTTGTCTTAACTTTTGGCATTTTTTTGTTTGTTGTTTAATTGTTATTGATTCAGTGGCAACGTATATACCAGGACGTTACGCACCCTTGTTTCTTTGTCTTATGCTTCGTTTGTCGCTGTAGGCTCAATCTCTTCGCTGACTTCTGGATCTACAGTAGCAACGGGGGCGGATCCAGAGGCTTTATCCTCCTTGGGAACACGACTCTTGTCGGGCTTGGGCTGCTGCTTCTTGGGCTGGGCGGGTTTCTTGGGCGCAAGCATTAAACTCATACGCTTGCCCTCAAGAACTGGCATGTTCTCCACCTTAGCTACTTCCTCAAGGTCATTGGCTAAACGAAGCAACAGCACTTCGCCTTGCTCCTTGAATAGGATGGAACGGCCTTTGAAGAAAACGTAGGCCTTCACCTTGTTGCCGTCGGAGAGGAACTCCTTGGCATGGCGCAGTTTGAAGTTGTAGTCGGCTTCTGCCGTTTGAGGACCGAACTTGATTTCCTTCACTTCCATCTTCACCTGCTTCGCTTTCATCTCCTTGGCCTTCTTCTTCTGTTGGTAGAGGAACTTGGAGTAGTCTATCAAGCGACATACTGGAGGATTGGCGTTCGGAGATATCTCAACTAAATCGACGCCCATTTCTTCTGCCATTTGCAATGCCTTGCGTATTGGGACTACAGATGATTCTATTTCGTCGCCTACTATGCGCACTTCACGCACGCGAATCTGATCGTTTACACGATATTGGTTCTTTTTGTTGTCTCCTTTCATTAAGGTCAGTTATAAGTGCTTGTTATCCTCCTTTTTT
>CACYEC010000508.1 GCA_902773225.1 uncultured Bacteroidales bacterium | reverse complement strand
CATTTCGACACCTCGAAATGTACCGATTTCACCGAGATGTTCAGTATGTGTTCGATGGTGGATAATCTTGACTTGAGTTCTTTCGACACCAGCAAGGCGACGAGCATGAAAGAGATGTTCTTTGGTTGTGACCATCTCAAGAGTCTTGACTTGAGCTACTTCAATACCAGTAATGTCACCAGTTTCGAAGGTATGTTCTCGTACTGCGAGAGACTGGAGTCGCTCCATATCGAATCCTTCGATGCCAGTGCCAACGATGGACATGGCAACAAGATGTTCGAGGAGTGCCATCAGTTGAAGTCTATCGTCATACCATCCTCCATCAAGTACGCCAGCGACATGCTCAAAGGCTGCACAAGCATGGAAGATGTCTATTACAACGGAGCTTCTCCTTTTTCCTCCTGGTCTTACAACTCCACCATGCTGAAGCCCGATAAGGCCACGCGATTCCATGTGCTCGCCTCGCAAGTTGACGCATGGACAACGCAATGGCCCTATGCCAACTGCACGTTTGTAGGCGACCTGGGAACCGACGATGCGCCCATCTTGCTCTACACGTCTGCCGACTGGTCCAATTTAGCAGATATAGTGGGACTTGGACTCAATAATATCAGTGCCAAGATGATGGCCGACATCACCTGCAAGGATATAAGGTTTGTTGCATCCAATTCCGAACATCCCTTCAGTGGAAGCTTCGACGGAAACGGTCATACTTTGACCTTAAACTTGCCTTACGAAGCAAATTTAGTCAGAAGTGCTCCCTTCGGCTATGTGAAAACTGCTACCATCAAGAACCTCGTCGTCGATGGAACGATATGTGGCGGCATACATTCCGCAGGACTTGTGAGCACAGTCTCAAACGATGCCGAACTCACGATTGAGAACTGTGTGGTGAAAGCCACCATCAGCGCACGATCCCTCTATCCCAACGGCCCTCATGCCGGTGGTTTTGTAGGACATGGCAACCAAGCCAACATCAGTGTCAAGGGGTGTCTTTTTGCCGGTACATTGGAAACGCGTGAATCCAGCAGCGACAGTTATGCCGGCGCCTTCATCGGTTGGTGCGACTCTGCGTCTGGCATCAGCGTCACCGACTGCTATGAGAACGGCACATATAGCAACCTTTACAGTCATGTGGATATGAACTTTGACTATACAGGGAGCCCCACCATCGTCAGCTCCACCAACTGCTACCATCGAAAGCCTTGGAATGGAAAGTCACACGGCTACAGCGTCACCTCCGGCACCGAGGGTCTGAATCTTATCTTCGGCACTCCCGTGACCACTTACGACGTGAGCGGTATCGACGCCTATGCCAATGGCCTCATGATAGATGGCACTTATTATACAGGCGATGGCAAAGAGGTACTCTTCGGCTATGACAATACAGGTTATGAGATCAGCAACGTCAAAGCCAACGAGACGACCCCGGAAATCCGTGACGGCGTATCACTTGGAGGCGACAGTCAAGACACATACGCCTTCGTCTTACAAGCTGCCGACTACATCATCACTGCCGACCTTCAATTCCAGTATATCGTATTGAAAGACGACGCTACCGACAATACAGACCAGTTGAGAGAGTTCATCAGCGACCAAGCCACCAACGTGCAGTTGAAAGACCGTGTCCTCTATACTGACGGAGAATGGAACACGCTTTGTCTTCCTTTCGACTTGAGCGAAGAGCAACTGGCCGCCAATCTGAATGCCGGCTACGAACTGAAGATACTCGAGTCGGCCTCGTTCTCGCGGGGAACGTTGACACTCAATTTCAAAGACGCCACAGCGGTACCAGCCGGTCTTCCCTTTATCATCCGGTGGAATCCGGCCACCTCGACCGACCTAATCAGTCCGGTGCTGAATGATGTCACCATCACCACATCACGCCCTGGATCCGTCAAGTTAGTTTTCGAGGATTCATCGATGGGTTTGGAATTCAAGGGTATTTTCAACCGCTTTGACATAGAGGGAGAGGACCATACCATGCTTTATCTTGGAGGCAGCGATATGCTCTACTATCCCAACGGCCCGATGTCCATCAACGCATTCCGCGGCTATTTCATATTGTATGGCATCACGGCTGGAGATCCTACCAACCCGACCAACGTCAATACATTCAAGTTGAACTTCGATGGTGATGCTACGGAAATCGTCACACTCCCAACAGACTCCAGTGACACTGGAAACAGTTGGTTTACGCTAAGCGGAATGAAACTCACCACCAAGCCCACAGTCAAGGGCATTTATATCAACAACGGTCAAAAAGTCGTCATCAAGTAAGAGAAGGTTCTGGAGATTTCTGCCAGATATTGCAGTGCTTGCATCGCGACTGGCAAGCTGTTGTGGAATAAATCATCAGTTGCGACAGCCGTTTGTGCCGTGGTCGCATGATGTTGTTCAGATAGAGTAGCCCGTTGTAGGCATAGTCGTGAAGTCGAACACCCCGCCGACCGCAATTTTGCCGTCGGCGGGGTGTTTTTTCATCCAATTAGGTTAGAAAGTTGGAGCGTTGACCTTAATACTCCTTGTTTACGGTCAGAATCACCTCCTTATTTTGCCTATGCTTTCCAAGTAGTATGTGAACAACTCCCACTGGGCGGCATTCTTTTGGATGTTAGCCTTCACTTCGTCGTTGTCGATGAACTGCGGGGGATAGCAGTCGTGCAGATAATAGTGGCTGATGCCGCAGGCGTAGAGCGAGGCGTCATGTGCAGGACACGTGCCAAAGGGTTTCTCAGGTTCGTTACCGTCAAGACTGCAAGCAGTCGTCATTGTGCTGGCTATGGCTATCGCCATCATCCAAGCGAGGGGTTTGT
>CACYEC010000507.1 GCA_902773225.1 uncultured Bacteroidales bacterium | reverse complement strand
ATAGATGCCAGATGTTGTTTCGTTGGAAGTGAAACAGAGGGGATTGTCGGAGGAGACAACTTCATCGCCCTTTCTCCATTCCTTGAAATTGTAACCCCTTACAGGTTCAGCCAGCAGGCGCACATTGGTGCCGAGTTCTACCCGAATGGGGATATTATCCATTAAGTAAGCCTTTCCCTCTGCCTCATTCTGGCTCTGCACCTTCACACTGGTCATGTTGGCATAATATCTCTTTTGGTTTCCATTTACAAAGCTAGGGCTTTGTAGAACGTATCCGCGATAGTCACCTGCGACTCTGAGTGAGTACGGGTTATCGGTAGAAAGAATGTCACTGTAAGATGTGGCTTCTTTGTTTTCAGACCAACCCAGGAAAAAGTATCCAGAAGGAATACTTCCAACTTGAAAAGTAAAGGTGATTTGGGATGTTGCTGACAACACCTTCTGGTAGGGTATGCTCGTATCGCTATCGTGATTATTGCTAAGATACACACTTCCAGAACCAGTCGGACTTATCGCGCAATGAACATCGTACTGATACCAGTTGCCAGCAGTCATCATTGGGCAAGAAGCCAACCATACCGTTATCATCAGTAGGAACCGTAATAAAAGTAGTTTTTTCTTCATTTTTGATTATTGTATTGTTGAGTTATTATTTTTGTCTTGTATGATGTTGTGAGGTGTTGTGGGTTGTCCAACCACAACTGATGCACCTGACGGCGATGGCTGCTGCCAAAAGCCGGTGGGCGGTAATCAACTGTTCGGTGACAAGAGGTGACGCTAAGGCAAGCAAAAGAAGAACACATCCATAGACCAGGGCGAGACGACGGTACCATAGTCTGTGGCGGAAGCAGAGCCATACGATGAAAGGCATGGGAGAGAAGAGCAACAGACACCAGTTCCAGCGCTGGCCGAAGAGGTTGCTCACCATCACCAAATAGAGCAGCACTGCGCCTATCATGGCCTGCAGCACCAAAAGGCAAATGTCGGCCACTCGCGCCACACGAAACCACCCACAAAGCCGTTCGCCTATGGTGAAAAGCACCATTAACACGAGCAGGACAGTGGCAACAAGCAAGGGCGTAAACCAAGTGGACTCAATCACGAGGGTCTGTGGCAACAGTTGACGAGGCTCACCTGTCAGCGCGGGGCGTTCGGTGCCGTCAGGGCTGACGATGACGGCGTGCTCAAACACCTCTGCTATGACCTCCGGTGCCACACTGTTCTCAAAGGGGGCTACCGCATCGCAGACTGTTCCCCAAATACTCATCAGCACAAACTGCATCCAAGGGGCATTCCGTGTATAAGTCAGAAGACTATTTGCCAAACCATGATTCATGACGTCAGGCCATTCCTTCACCACTAATTGTTCGCCTAATAGTTGGCTCTCTATGGCGGTAAGGCAGGTTGACGTGCAGTTGTGGAAAATGAAGTCGAAATGCGAACTGACGCCCTCCATCATGTTGTTGTCGAGCCGGCGCCATAGTTCCTGCTTCTGGACCGGAGTCAGGTTCAGGGTGTATTGGGTGACGCTCCGCCCTTCGGGTTTGGCGTTTTGCAAGTACGCCTCGGTTTCCATTGCATGCACACCGGCTGGGGCTTGACCGCTGAAGAAAAGCAGATAGTCGGTCACATCATTACCCGAGTGCAACTCAAAACTGAAACAATAGTCGAGGTGATAGGTAGGACACTCCATCCGCAACACACAATGGCCTAAAGCAGAATAAACTTTCTCCCCAGGCGATGTGACAAGCAGACTGGCGGTGACGAAATCATCGCGCATACGGAGCGAGTCTGCCTCTGCTTCTGTCAGCGAATCGGTATGTGTTTCTGTTCGTGGTTCAACTTCTGCTTCTGTTGGAGCATCGGTCTGTGCCTTTGCAGTCATCCAGCACATCAGCAGGAGATAACAGTATTTCGCACAATTTCTTAGCATAAGTAACCAGGTTTCCTGTTTTTAAAGTGTAAAACAAATTGCAAAATTACAAGTTTTTTCAATAATCACGTTCGTCTTTTTAGATTTTTGTGATTATTTCGGGACGAAAAAAACATCCGCATGGCCAGAATGCCTTTAGGCGTTCTCTCCTTTCCTCCTTAGAATAACTAAGGCCGCCAAGTACTCGAACAGGGTGGCACGAAAATGACGCAGGAAGCCTTACGCCAGTTCGTGGAAGACAAGAGAGGTCAAAAATACCCTTAGTTGGCAAATCCGCAACCAAGGTGCAAGGTTGCGGATTTTAGGGTAAAAAAAGTTTATCTGT
>CACYEC010000506.1 GCA_902773225.1 uncultured Bacteroidales bacterium | reverse complement strand
CGGCAAGCCTCTTGATTTCGGTCTCCCGCTGTCGCCGCAGGATGTTGCAGATGGGAGTAAGCGCCTGCATCACCACATTGCCCATCAAATGATGGCCGTTGATATACAGGTAGGTATTGTCGGGATTCACGCCCAGCTCGTAGAGTTCGTTGGCAAGGCTGACCAAATGGTGCTTGGCCTCGGGATATTTCCTCTGGAGTATGTTCAGCTCGTGGTTCACCTTTCTGCGCATCTTCTCCAATGCCACCTCTGGATGGAAGGTGTTGAGGTTGTTGATGGTGACGATGTTGTTGAATGTGGTGATGGAGAAATCGTTGCCTCGCTTCTGGCGGTGGAACCATATCGACCAGAGGAACAGGTCGTAAACGATGCGGGAGTAGGCTTTCAGATAGTCCTCAAAACTGAAGTATTCTCTGTCGTTGAGTGTGGCCATCACACACACATTGTGAAGACTTGGCGCATAACATTGGTAATTCTCTATGGCATAGACATAAGTGTGGAGTACATAAGGGTTGTTCATGAAATACTTGGCGCTGAAATCGTTGCAACCTTGCATCAGCCAGTCATAGTCGGCATCGACACAAGCAATCATGCTCTTGCCCAACTTGTCACCCAAGTAGTTCATCAGCACACTTTTCTTACCCCGGGCCAAGTTGGAACGAGATGGCAGGCACACCTCGAACATTAGGCTGTCGGTCTCGAATTCCGACAGAATGTCGCGCCAGAAGAACACGTCATCGTAGCCTTCTACATATGCGATGACTTTTTTCTTCTTCTTATTCGATTTCAGTTTGTTGGCAGCACTGAAATACAACGAATTAAGATTGTCGGTGAGACGGCTCCCCATAATCGTTCCTGTGATATAGTTTACTTACCTTGATGCCTTCGTCTTGTGTAATCGATTGATGGCATTTTTGTCCCTAATGTGCTACAATGTCATGTCGCTCACCTCTGTCACGGTGTCCATCCATCCGTCCATAATCAGAGCTGGCGAATGAGTGGAAAGAATAATCTGGGCATTGGGGTTGATTTGGCGGATAATGCTGATGAGCCTCTTCTGCCATTCTATATGAAGGCTGATTTCTGGCTCGTCCATCAGCAGACAGTAATGCTCTTTGTTTTCCACCAGTACAGTGAGCATGATGACTATCATCTGCTTCTCGCCCGACGACAACTGGTAAGGTGTCAGATATTCTTCACGCTGGATGAACTGTATCTCGTTGCTTTTGCGGTTGATACGCTTGCCCGTCTCGCTGAACAAATCGTCGACAAGGTCTTGGAATTCAATCTTGGGCTTCATCACCTCCTGTGCCTTGGCCTGGTCGGAAGGGTCGCCGCTGGTGAGCAGTTCTATCATGCGGTTGCCCATGTTCACCTGGTAGTCGAGGTATTTCTTCTGCAAACGGTAGATTTGCCAGTCGAGTTCTGTCTTCACACGAGAGTCCGACATCTTCTCCATCAAGTCGCTGTGCATCAACGGCCGGTCGATACTTCGAATCACGTCGAACTTCATGTAGTTGGCATCCTCAGGATAGAGTTTCATGCTGATGCCGTCGCCAAGGTCTTCAGGCATCAGGGTCTCATTGTGGTAGAGATTGTTCAGACCATTGGCCGAACGGTTGATGATGGTACTCTTGCCGACACCGTTGATGCCACTGAGGATGTTGACGTCGGGACGAAGGTGCCAAACGATATGCCTACCGCCCTTCCATAGCGATTTAATCTCGATGCTCTGGATGTATTCACCTTGTTTTTCCATAATGATATGCTATTTTGTGGTTAGCTTTGTGCAAATGTAGTCATTTGTCGGAAAATAATTGTATATTTGCCAACGAAAATTAAAGAAAAATTCCATCATTTCCCATCTTGGGGCTATAAGGTGGGGGATTGGAGGAGACAAAGACAACTACAAGGCATGAAATATTGGATGAAAAGAGTGGCTACCTACCCCGCACATTTGCGACACAGGCTGGGGTTCGGAGTACAGTCTCCATGGGCGTTCTACCTCGTCAGGTTCGTGCTACAGGAGAAATGGCCTTATTATGCCTTTGACGAACTCAAATCTCTACGACGGCGGTTGCCTAAGAACGGCGCTACTTTCTCCAGAAAACATGACGAACGTCTTTTCCGCTTAGCCAATTGGCTGAAACCTGAGCGGATATTTGTTGTGGGTGATGAATGTCCTGCTTTGTCGGCCGTATATCTTGGCGCCTATGCCAAGAAGGTGGAAGTGACTTGCCTTTGCCGCAGTATTTCCAAAGCCGAGAAAGACATCCTCAACATCAAGGGAGTGAATTGCCTTTGCGGGGATGTGGCGGATTTGTTGAGGTCGCAGTGCCACACCGACAGCTTCGAATGCCTGCTCATCGCCGTGAAGGACAACGCTTGGACGCTCTATGACTACGCTGCCGACCGAACCAACGACAACAGCATGTTTGTGGTGGAACATCTCGAAACCTCTCAAGGCAAACAGATGTGGAAGATGATTCTTGCAGACAACAGGGCAAGGGTCACCTTCAATCTCGGACGCACGGGACTGGTGTTCTTCGATACAAAACGGACGAAAATGAACTATGACCTTTAATTCCACTTACGGATTCAAACTTTAGGTAACTTCTAAAAAACGCTTGCGATTTAATCAATTATTCCATAAAATTCTTAATATCAACAGAATAATAATTCGATAATTCAATAATTCGTAATCAATAGAATATCCTTTTAGTCAACTAACTTTAACAACGATATTTATGACAAAGAAAAGCAATGTATATACCCGCACTGGCGACAAGGGCATGACGAGCCTGATTGGCGGTATCCGTGTGCCAAAGAATCATGCGAGACTGGAGGCTTACGGCACAGTGGATGAGTTGAACTCACAGATAGGGGTGCTGATGTCGTATGTGGACGACGAGCACGACTACAACTTTCTTCTTGGCATCCAGAACATGCTGTTTGTGGTGGGTTCCAATCTTGCCACCGACACCTCCGTACGACAATTGAGCCAGGGCAGTGTGGTCGCACCCGAAAAAGTGATGGAGATGGAAAAGGAAATCGACGAACTCGATGCTTCTTTGCCTCCACTGAAGGCTTTCGTCTTGCCCAGCGGATGCAGGGCTGCCGCTGTGGCGCATGTCTGCCGGACGGTATGCCGAAGGGCGGAACGGCGGATTCTCTCGCTCCGCGACACATGCGAGGTGGATGAGCAAGTGATGCTTTATGTCAACCGATTGTCTGATTATTTGTTCGTTTTAGCAAGAAAATTGAATGTTCTGGCTGGAAATAGTGAAATATTTTGGAAAAGAACTTGATTTTATTGTGAAAAGTGCTATATTCGCGCCGATTTT
>CACYEC010000505.1 GCA_902773225.1 uncultured Bacteroidales bacterium | reverse complement strand
GACTTATCTTCGCCTCATTTTTCAGAAAATGACTAAATTTGCATTTCATGACGGAGTATGTGGCAAGATGAACAGTCCTCACACCGCTATGTAAACTGAGAAAAGAATGACTGAGATGGAAAAGAAGATTCCTTTGCTGGGTATGACTTTGGAGCAACTCGCTGACCTCACTCGTCAGTGGGGAATGCCCGCGTTCACTGCCAAGCAGATGGCACAGTGGCTCTACGTCAAACGGGTAACCGATATCGAACAGATGACAAACATCTCGAAAAAGCACAGGGAACTCCTCGCAGAACACTGCACCGTCGGACGTAGCCTCCCAGTCACTACACTGACTTCGGTGGATGGCACAGTGAAATATCTGTTCCAGACCTCACAGGACGGATTCGTGGAGACTGTCTACATCCCCGACCGCGACAGAGCCACACTCTGCGTCAGCAGTCAGGTGGGATGCAAGATGAACTGCCTATTCTGTCAGACGGGCAAACAGGGATTCGGAGGCAACCTCACAGCTGGCGACATCGTCAACCAAGTCCTGTCGGTCGAGGATGCCGACAAACTCACCAACATCGTCTTCATGGGACAGGGTGAACCCTTCGACAACCTCGACGAGGTGATGAAGGCCATCGCCATCATCACAGCGCCTTACGGGCTGGCATGGAGCCCCCACAGAATCACCGTCTCCACAGTAGGACTTCACAAGAACTTCACTCGTTTCCTCGATGAGTCGGATTGTCATCTCGCTGTCAGTCTTCACTCGCCAATTCCCGAACAACGCCTCACACTCATGCCGGCGGAGAAACAGATGGGCATAGAGCAAATCGTCGAAATACTCCGCCATTACGACTTCAGCCACCAACGCAGACTCTCCTTTGAGTACATCGTCTTCAAAGGACTCAACGACTCACTCACGCATGCCAAGGCGCTCGTTCGGCTGCTCAATGGACTGGACTGCCGCGTCAACCTCATCCGGTTCCACAAGATTCCCGATGTGCCTCTCGACGGAGTGGATATGGACAAGATGACGGCTTTCCGTGACTATCTCACCCACCACGGTGTCTTCACTACCATAAGGGCATCAAGAGGGGAGGACATCTTCGCTGCCTGTGGAATGCTCAACACCGCTGAACAAGAAAAACAAAAGGCCAATCAACAACATAAAACCACTTAACGAATCGAACGTATGAAAAAACTCAACACCATGCTGATATTGCTGCTGACGACAGTGATGCTTCTGGCTTCCTTCTCATGCAGCAACCGCGACAAACGCATCAGGAAAAACATCACGTCTATACTCACGCCAATTTCCAGTGGAAACCCCTACGAAATCATGATCGTGGCGGAAGACTCCGTCTATGACGGATATGTAGGCAAATCCATACTCGCAGTACTGGAAACGCCAATGAAAGGACTGCCAAGGGACGAAGCCTATTTCAAAGTGTCGCACATCACTCCTGCGCACTATGACCGCATCACCAATCTCTTCCGGAATATCATCCGAATTGTGGTTGACCCAAAGGAATACACCATGGCCAAGTTCAAACTCGACAGGGACGTCTTCTCCTCTCCTCAAACCATACTTACCATTCAAGGACCTGATGTGGTGGCTGTCTCTACATACATCACCGAGAACACCCAATTCCTGCTCAATTTCTTCACCGATGAGGAAATCAACCGAGAGGCTACATATCTACAAGACGAACACAACATCAAGTTCGAAAATGCCGTCAAGGAAATGTTCGGTTGTGAGTTCTTCATCCCCATCGAACTCAATAAGATGAAGAAAGGCGACCATTTCATCTGGGCGTCCAACGATGCTGTATCTGGTCTGCAGAACATCGTCATCTATAGTTACCCCTACGTCTCGAAGCACGTCTTCGACCGTGGTGTCTATCTCGCACTGCGCGACTCTTTCATGAGGGAGAACATACCCGGGGAGAAACCTGGTATGTATATGTCAACCTACCGCCCGAGCGTGATGATCAAGGACATCAATGTGCGTGGTCATTACGCCCAGGAAGCACGAGGACTCTGGGAAATGAAAAACGACATGATGGGTGGACCTTTCGTGGCGCATTCCATCGTCGATACCATACGTGGCATGATTGTCGTGGCTGAAGGATTCGTCTATGCACCTGAGAAGAACAAAAGAGGCATGGTGCGCAAACTCGAAGCCGCGCTCTACACACTCAACCCTCTCCCTGAGAATGAACAAGAAAAGAAGAAATAAAAATATACATATATAAATAAACAAATATATAAGAAAATAAATATATACTAATTTATGGATAACAAGATAAAGGTGGGTATCACCCACGGAGACATAAACGGCATCGGTTACGAACTGGTGCTGAAGACGTTCAGCGATGAGGGCATGCTCGATATGTGCACGCCTATCATCTACGGCTCGCCTAAAGTGGCTGCCTATCATAAGAAGGCCATCGACAACCAAACCAATCTAACCGTCGTCCATTCCGCGTCTGAAGCGGGTGAAGGACGTGTGTATATGGTCAACTGCTTCGGCGACAGCGAAGTCATCGTGAACTTCTCGCAACCTACCTCCGAGGCGGGCAAGGCGGCACTCATGTCGCTCGACAAGGCGCTGTCGGAACTCAACAAGGGACTCATCGATGTTCTCGTCACCACACCACTCAACAGCAGTACAATCAAGAGCCAGGGGGTAAACTTCCCCGGACAGACTGAATATATCCAGGGCATAGCGGGCGACGGACACCAATCATTGATGATGCTGGTCAAGGACAATGTCAGGGTGGCGTTCGTCACAACACACATACCCATTAGTAAAATCTCATCCTCTCTCACCAAAAACCTCATCAAGGAGAAAATAGCAGTGCTCAATGAGGCATTGCAGCGCGACTTCTATATCGAACGGCCTCGAATCGCTGTACTGTCTCTCAACCCACAAGGGGGAGGAGGCCCCGGCTCTGAGGAATACGAAATCATCGAACCGGCCATCGAGGAGATGAACGAGAAGAAATTATTCACTTTCGGCCCTTATCCCGTGGATGAGTTCTTCGGTTCCGACCTCTTCACGCACTTCGACGCTGTCCTGGCCATGTACCGCGACCAAGGTTTCGTGCCGTTCCGAACACTCTTCCCCGAAGGTGGAGTGAACTACACCGCTGGACTACCCATTGTCCGCACGGCTCCGGCTCAGGCTGTGGAGTACGACATCGCTGGTAAGGGGGTGGCTTCTACTGAGTCCTTCAGGGAGTCAATCTATATGGCTATCGATATCGTCAGGAACAGGAAAAGATTCGACGAGGTGACAGCACATCCACTCAAAAAACAATATTACGAGAAGAGGGACGACAGCGACAAACTCAAACTCGACCAAGTCGACGACGACACCACACTGTAATCCACAGCGTCCCTGAAAGGGACATCTCTCAATAACCGTGGGTGCATGCGGCGAAGCTGAATGCACCTGCGGATTCTCGAAAAAAACTCCACACACCGACCCTAGGGTCGCCCATCGTATTAAATGCCCATTGTGGGGTATTTCTGTTTTTTCTTCATGGGTAACAAGACGAGAAACATATTCTTCATCTTCGGTTTGGTGGCCATCATTATCATGATTCTCACTTTCAAAGTGAGTTTCGTGACCTTGTGGAACGACCTCAAACGTGCTGGATACTGGCTCATTCCCATCCTCTGTCTGTGGCTGGTGCTATATGTCATGAACGCATGGACATGGCGCATCATCATCAAAGGCAGCGGTGACTGTCCTGTCTCGTTCTGGCGTTTGCTCAAGGTCACCATCTCAGGATTCGCGCTCAATTACGCTACCCCTGGTGGACTCATGGGGGGAGAGCCTTACAAAATCATGGAGATGAAACCTTATATCGGAGTGCAAAGAGCCACGTCGTCTGTGGTTCTCTTCGGCATGATGCACATCTTCGCGCATTTCTGGTTCTGGGCCACTGCCGTGTTGCTCTATGTCATCATCATGCCCGTCAACCTAACCATGGGCATTTTGCTCTTCTGCATAGCATGTTTTTGCGCTTTGGGCATCTACCTCTTTGTGAAAGGATACAAAAATGGCATGGTGGTGAAAATCATACATTTCATCGGACGAATACCTGGACTGAAAAAATGGGCTGCGAAGTTCGAGGCTAACCACCAGAACGACCTCCAGAATATCGACAACCAGATTTCACAACTCCAGTCGCAGAACAAGAAGAGTTTTTTCGGCTCTTTCGCTCTTGAGTTCATCGGACGCTATATGCAGTGCCTCGAAATCTATTTCATGCTGCAGATGTTCACCGATGCCGACAACATACTCCTTCATGCCGTCTTCATCCTGGCGTTCACCTCGCTGTTTGCCAATCTCTTGTTCTTTCTGCCTTTGCAACTGGGCGGACGAGAAGGTGGATTCGCCATGTCCACGTCTTCTCTGAATCTACCTGGCGAGGTGGGCATATTCATATCTATCATCTGCCGTGTCAGGGAACTGTTCTGGACGGCAATAGGACTGGCGCTGATCAAGGTGGGCAATAACAAGGAAACGGGCATAAGAAGCCTTGCCGACCTCCGACAACATAAGGACGATGCCCCTCCTCAAAAGGATTCGTAGGTTTCAAGATTATCAATTACCATTTTCCAATGAAATTCGCAATCATATCCGCAGGGGAAGGCTCAAGACTTTCGCAAGAAGGCGTTCAAGTGCCAAAACCACTTGTACGCCTCAATGGCGAACCGATGATTGACCGCCTAATCCGCATCTTTACGGATTGCGGTGCAGAGGAAGTGGTCGTGATTGTCAACAACCTCACATCGCTTACACAAGAACATCTCAACAGATTGGAAACAAAGGTGCCATTGAAGGTGGTGGTGAAGACCACACCGAGCTCAATGCACAGTTTCTATGAGATGAGTCCTTATCTTGGCAAGGGCAAGTTTTGTCTCACCACTGTTGATACCGTCTTTCGAGAGGATGAGTTCAAGGAATATATCGAGGAATACAAATCGTCGGATTATGACGGGATGATGGCTGTCACCGACTTCATCGATGATGAGAAACCGCTCTATGTCTCAACCGACAAGAAACTCGACATTACAGGCTTTCATGATTCTGTGGAGGATTTCCTTCAGAATGAGGCGAATCAAGTGCAACATGCAGAGTGTCGATTCATTTCTGGTGGCATTTATTGTCTGGACGGCAAGTCGATTCAAATCTTGCAATGGTGCATGGAACAGGGTATGTCGAGAATGAGGAATTTCCAAAGGCAGTTGGTGGCCGACGGACTACGGCTCAAAGCAAGGCCATTCTCCAAAATCCTGGATGTGGACCACGCCTCCGACATCGTCAAGGCGGAGGAGTTTTTAATCTCTTCAACAAAATGATATGGCAAAGTTGCTTGGCATAATGCGGAGTGAGGTGTTCTCACCTAACATGGCGAAAAACGACCTTGACATCTTCATGGCCGTGGTAAGACGTCTGGAGGAAAGGGAACAACAAGTTGATTGCTTGGGAGAGGATGAACTGTCTGCCGAAGCAAAACTGTCTGACTACGACCTTGTCTTCACGATGCTCAGAGGGAGCAAGGGGGTGATGTGCTTGAAGGAATATGAACGAACGCATTCCAGCAGAGTGGTCAACTCACCTTATGGTATTGAGGCATGCGGAAAAGCGGCGCTCACCAATGTGATGGAACGTCTGAACATCCCTATGCCGTCTTCCGTCGTACTCTCACTGACTAACAAACCTTCCCTTCCACAGCAACTCTCTTTTCCGCTTTGGCTCAAAAGGGGAGACCAGTGCGCCCAGTGCAAGGACGATGTTAACTACATCGAGGACAATGCGGCCTTGTTGGAGGCGCTTTGCAATTTCAAAGTCAGGAGAATACCTTGCGCTGTGCTGACTGAACATCTTGTCGGCGATCTTGTGAAATTCTATAGCGTGGAGGGCACGTCTTTCTTCGATTGGGATTATGCCGACCCTAATCATACTAAGTACGGTAACGAGGAAATCAATGGGCTGCCACATCGCTATCCTTTCGACGACAAGGCCTTGAAAGCGGAGGCGGACCGGCTCGCCGCTTTTCTGGGTGTGCCTGTCTATGGAGGCGACTGCGTGATTGATGAACACGGACAGTTCCGCATCATCGACTTTAACGACTGGCCCAGCTTCTCACGTTGCCGCTACAGGGCTTC
>CACYEC010000504.1 GCA_902773225.1 uncultured Bacteroidales bacterium | reverse complement strand
TCTTTTCGGAACTTCGGTTAATACCCGTTGCCATCTTCAACGTCAAGAAAAGCCAGTACTCCCGCATATATCCGATTACTTTTCATGATTATCTATTGAAGCCTGCGCTGAAGCGAATCTGCTTTTCTTTTCCAGATATCCAGGTCACTGTAGTATTCTTTCAACTGCATACACACCTCTCGCAAATCCTCCGGAACATTTATAACAGCGCCTCCGGTAAACATTGTCAATAAATCCATCTTCTTTTCCCGTCTGTGGAATTCCAGGGAGCATTCAGACTTGTCATCAATGCCCTCCATGACCAGTTTTACGGAGAAATGTTTGTCCCTCTTCGCGGAATACAGGTTGTCAAACCATACTATAGGAATCGTTCTCTGTATTTCTCTAGAAGATACTTTGCAAATTCTTCCAAAAGTTCATACACCTTCGTTTCCGATGCAATCTCTGTCGGTGTCTTTCCTTTATTTTTGCTTATAATCCTCTTTGCGTACCGGACTGCAATCTTGGGATTCCCTTTGTCCTGCGATTATTCCATGTGTTATACGCAAAACACAAAAGCTACTATAATCAAATGCATCTGTCGCTTTCTATTCTTCATCTTCTTTCTGTTCTTGTTTTTTTCCGATTCTAATGAATTCTATTGTTCTTTTCGTTCCTTGAGTCCGTTTAATGAGTTCTACTTCACCAATTATCTTTACAAGATTTTCAATCTTCATTGCCTTATCTTCATCGTTATAAAAATAGATATGTGTCGTCAC
Organism: uncultured Bacteroidales bacterium; assembly: GCA_902773225.1. Lineage (GTDB taxonomy): Bacteria > Bacteroidota > Bacteroidia > Bacteroidales > Bacteroidaceae > RUG11857. The sequence continues at coordinate 2,018 of CACYEC010000504.1, read as the reverse complement.
ATCCTTCCCTAAAATTAACTTTGAAATGATATCCTTATCTGTGACATCAAGGGAATGACCAAATATATACAAATCATTTTGAATAGGATTTAACTTTATTTGAATGGAAATTTTCTCCATCTGAACACACCAATCCTCATAATCTGTATTTGTATCCTTATAGATTCTTTGGAAAAACTTCTTAAATCGAATAAAATAGTTCTCTGAGTCGCGCTGTATAGGATCTAAATACTCATCAATTCCAAGAACCATATTACATTTTTCAAGGCTACTATCTTTCCTTGCTTCTCCATGAATATAACAATATTTTGCCTTTCTTTCTGGATCGTAGAGCCGCTGGAATGTATCAGTATAATTAAAGCTTAGCACGTGCGTGAAATTCTGTCCCTCGAATTCAGGTAGTCTTGTAGTCACATTAATACCACCAACATAGTAAACCAGATATATCTCCAGAAGTCGTGTAACTTGATTAAGATTATTAAGAAGGTCATTTATATTGCCTTCTTGAAAACCTTCCGGAAATTGCGATCGTAGAGGTCTTAAATCATTAAAGCTGTCGAAAGACTCTTGCGGAGAAATGAAGCTATTCTTGACATCTTGTTGCGGAAGTAAAAGGACTCGATTTAAAATTGTCAATACATTATCTGGCAGATTGATCTTCGATGCACCTTCCTGATCGATAAGCAGCCGTCTCGCAACGTCAAAGCTTTGAATAATAGTTGACATTTCTTTTTCAAAGTCAATCCATCCTCGCTTGCCATCTTTACAACGTTGTTTATAGATTCTTAAAAACCAATCTAACAGCTTATTGTTAGTACAACACTCGCTAATCTCATCAAAAAGTGGTTCATTATTATTCACCACACAAAAATCGTAGTATTCCCCTTTATGATTTACATTGTATCTGAAACTTTCACAATATGAAACAAAATCCAAAAAACTACTATAAGATGTCGGTAATTTGTGAGCAAGGTCAAATCCGTTACCGATTATTAAAATTTTCATGGGTTCTCCTCTCGCAAACTGTATTCTCAACACCTGAATCGTTTGAGACAAGTATGATTCATTAGTATAGTATAAAGGCGATGTTTTGGAGTCTATAACCGTGAAGGTACTACTTCTTCCTATGACGCACCGATGATTACACTTATATCTCCATACGTCCAAGCGGGGCTTAAATTATGGCGGCGGAATTGAGATGCCGAAGCGCCTCATTCGTCCCGTAAAGTCCTCATAAATTCATCTCCAACTTCCTGCCTCTCCAGGCGCTCCAACCTCCTACGCTCTCTTCTTAGCCCCTTCTCCCGGAGTCGGGAGATAAAGTCTTCATCATGATGCATGATGTACTCGATGGCTGCATCAATCCCGCCACCAGCACTTCCTCTGATCTTCTGGAAATGGTAAGGATCCTTCTCATGGTGCCTGTGGCTGATTAGGAACGTGCGGTGGCCGTTCGCTATGCGTTCTAAGAGCGCCCAGTAATGTCCTGTGTTTGCAGAGCGGAGGGTCAATGTGTAGTCCTTAACATCTACGATTTCAAAGTACGATGTGTCGATTGATGAGATGTCGGCTGAGGTAATCATTGTAGGGTCAGGTTCCTATAAACAGTGGTCTAAGGTTCATTCAATCAACTGAAGCGGATCGGGAGCAAAACATTACTGCGGCATAGTCACTTTGGGCCACGGTGGTCCAAAGTATGATTGTATTTTTCTGTAATCATGTTGATGTAAGTCCTGTAAGATTCCCGAACATGCGCGGGGCTTATAATGACGACCATGACGCCAAGGTCGGCGAGCCATCCGAAGAACTGGGGGCTCACCGTAACATTCAGATGGGTAAGGAAGTGCTGGTCATCCACTTGCATGATCATAATGTCCTTCCCGAAGCGGTCAATGATAACGCCGACAAGTTCGTTGTTGCATTTTAAGATAATTCTCTCGTCCGTTCCGCTGAACATCCCAAAGGTTTTCTTGGAAAACGTGGCGAGGTCGAAGTCTTCAAAATTCTTCCTGCCTGTC
>CACYEC010000503.1 GCA_902773225.1 uncultured Bacteroidales bacterium | reverse complement strand
GCTCAAATGGAAGAAGAAGAAATACAAATGGATAGAGCTGGAGACGGATGAAATCAACCCATCACTAAAGCACCACGCCAAATGGCGGGTGCTGCCGGCCGACTACCAAGTGATGGTGAACTTTCCCTACCCTCGTTTTGTCAACCCCTACAACTACTACCAGACCCACCTCAACTACTCCTACGACCCCTTGCTCTCGCCAACGGTGCTTAACGACGGTTCGCTCCAGATAGACGAGGTGAACGTCTGGGGCAAGCACAACACCCTCAGACAACTCCAGGACTCCATGCCCGCTCTTATTGTTGATGCCTACGATGCCTACAACGCCGCAATCGACGCCGGTTTAGGATTGGGTACTGGTAATATCGTGCGTGCTTACCTTGGTGATTACGGCATGAAACGGCCTTACGTTCACGACGAAAGCGGAAAAAAAGACTATAAGGTTCGTGAACGACTTGGCTACGACATCAACCGAAGGGGAATGAATAATGTCACGATGAATCCTGACTCCGTCTACCTCAGGCGAAACCTCCACTCCTTCCCTCTATTCAATGGATCAGAATTGACCTACGGTCTTACAGAGGCAGCCCTCGCCAAATACTATGACCATGCCTACGTGGACAAGTATGTCATATACACGGACTATGAGCCACGCCTGTGGGGAAGCGAGCGATATACCGGTGACGACTTGCCTGAGACACAAATCGCAATCTACCCCTATCCTGACGACTCACGCAGAGCATTCTACCGCGACCGACGCTACATCCTTCCTGGCTTCTCTTACGTCAACGAGTTCTACCATCCCAACTACGCCAACCGACGGATGGATGAGCACCCCGAGGACTACCGGCGCACTCTCTATTGGAACCCCTACTTCGTGCTCGACGAGAACGGAAGTGCCACCATCATGTTCTACAACAACAGTTCCGCCCACTCCATCTCCATCGACGCACAGGGATTCGGGAACAACGGCACCATCCTCAGTGGCAACAAATAATAGTCCGAAGTATTGCGAGAAAAAACCACACATCATATATTAACAGCCAACAACCGATATGGACATTCAAAATACCTTGTTTACACCTGAAGAAAAAGACCTGCTGAAATCATTGCTCGTCAGTCTGAATGAACTGGCCGGCGACATGGGCAAGAGCGACGACTTCCACAAAGTGAAGCAGATGATTATCCGCTCGGCAGAACAGGAAGGGCTACAGCGCAACCACTTCGGACTCAATCCTGTGTTGTTCAATATGCTCACCGCCGTCATCGCCGCCACTGAAATCAATGTCGGACGCGCCGCCATCATCAGCATCCTTCTACATGGCTGTGTCGCCAGTGGCAGTGTGAGCATTGAAGAAGTGGAGAAAGAATTTGGTGGGGAAATCGCCAAAATCATCCACGGACTGATTAGGGTCAACCAACTCTACGCACGCAACACATCCATCGAGACCGACAATTTCCGTTCACTGCTCCTCTCTTTCGCTGAAGACATGAGAGTGGTATTCATCATCATCGCCGACCGGGTGAACCTCATGCGCCAAATCAAAGACCGTGGCACCGATGAGGAACGTCGCAAAGTGGCATTGGAAGCCAGCCAGCTCTACGCTCCCCTCGCCCACAAACTCGGGCTCTATACCATCAAGTCGGAACTGGAGGATCTCTCGCTCAAATACCTGGAGCACGATGCCTACTACATGATTAAAGACAAACTCAACGAGACCAAACGCGCACGCGATGCTTATATCGCTCGTTTCATCCAACCTATCCAGGAGAAACTTGAGCAAGAAGGACTGAAATTCCACATCAAAGGGCGCACGAAGAGCATCCATTCCATCTGGCAGAAGATGAAGAAGCAGAAATGCGGTTTCGAAAACGTCTACGACCTCTTCGCCATCCGAATCATCCTCGACTCTCCCTTGGACAAGGAAAAACAGCAGTGCTGGCAAGTCTATTCCATCGTCAGCGACATGTACAAGCCCAACCCCAAGCGCCTTCGCGACTGGTTGTCGGTTCCCAAGAGCAACGGCTATGAGTCGCTCCACACCACCGTGATGGGTCCTGAGGGTCGATGGGTGGAGATTCAAATCCGCACTGAGCGCATGGACGACATCGCCGAGCACGGCCTCGCCGCCCACTGGCGATACAAAGGCGTGAAAGGCGGTGGAACACGTCTGGAGGAATGGTTGGCCGACATCCGTTCATCCTTAGAGGGAGGAGCCACCAGCGACGAGCAGTTGGTCGATCAGTTCAAGGTTGACCTCTACAGCGACGAGGTGTTTGTCTTCACCCCAAAGGGTGACCTTTTCAAACTGCCCAAGGGTGCGACGGTACTCGACTTCGCCTTCCAGATTCACACAGGCGTGGGTTCTCGTTGCACCGGTGGCAAGGTCAACGGCAAGAACGTGCCAATGCGCACTCGTCTGCAGAGCGGCGACCAAGTGGAAATCCTCACCTCTCCCCACCAAAGTCCCAAACGCGACTGGCTCAAGATGGTCATCACATCGAAAGCCAAGACCAAGATACGGCAGTCGCTCCATGAAGAGGAGACACGCGCCGCTTCATTCGCCAAGGAAACATTGTCTCGCAAACTTCGCAACAAGAAAATCGAATACGACGAGGCTTCCATCAACAGGCTGATTGTGAAGATGGGCTACAAGTACATCAACGAGTTCTACAAAGCCATACAGGAAGAGGTTATCGACGTGAACGACTTCATCGAACGCTATGCTGAGTCCATCGGCAAAGGCAGTGAGTCTCAGTCCGACGAAACCACGACGGTGAGCGCTGAGAACTTCGTACAGCAACCCTCGGATCAGGAAGAACGCGAAATCAAGGACGAACTCATCATCGACCAGAACGTGAAAGGTGTGGAATACTCGTTAGCCAAATGCTGCTCGCCCATCTATGGCGACCCCATCTTCGGCTTCGTCACCCTCAACCGAGGCATCAAAATCCACCGGCTCGACTGCCCCAACGCCGCCCACCTGCGCAACAACAAGGGATACCGCATCATACGAGCCAAATGGGCAGGAAAAGGCAACTCTCAATACGCCATCACCCTTCACGTCGTGGGCAAGGATGACATCGGCATCGTGAACAACATCACGTCCATCATCAACAAGGAGAAAAACGTGTTGCTCAGGTCCATCTCCATCAACTCCAAGGACGGTCTCTTCCAAGGCACACTCACCGTCCAAATCGACGAAATCAAGCAGTTGGAGGCCCTCATCAAGAAACTCTCCACCGTGAAAGGCGTGAAAAAGGTCAGCAGATAGAATGAAGACATTACTTATCCTCGTTAAAAAGACCACCGACCCGCATATCTCCGCTCTCATCGACGACTATGTGGAACGGCTGAAGCATTATATCAGTTTCGACATCACGGTCGTGCCGGAACTCAAGAACAACAAGAAGATGACCGAACAACAGCAGAAGCAACTGGAAGGCGAGCAAATCCTCCGTTGCCTACAGCCTGGCGACCATGTGGTGCTACTTGACGAGCGCGGACGGGAATTGCGCAGCGTGGAACTCGCAGAGTGGATGACTCAGAAGATGAACACGCTCTCTCACCGGTTGGTCTTCGTCATCGGTGGACCTTACGGCTTTTCCGACGATGTCTATGCCTCCTCCCAGCAGAAACTCTCTCTATCGAAAATGACCTTCTCCCACCAGATGGTTCGGCTCATCTTCGTGGAACAACTCTACCGCGCCATGACCATCATACGCGGTGAACCCTACCACCACGAATAATCGATTCCGGACTTCTGATAACAATAACCCTCCAATGATATATTACCTGACAAATCCGATATTCTATGTGTTCCTCTTCATGTTGCTGGAATTGCTGACTTGGTGGAAACGGTTGCGCAAATTGAGATATGTGTCTTTGATTATCGCCGCCATCCTGCTTCTCGTCTTCACCAATCCCAGCCTGTATGTCATGGCTGAGCGCGCTTGGATTGGCGACAGGGACAAGACCGACATCACAGGCAAGCACTACCGCTACGGACTGGTGCTTGGCGGTTACAGTTACTGGGACTGGAAACGAAACCGACCCGAATTCTCAGAGATTGGCGACCGTCTGTTCGAAGCCATCCAACTCTACCACAACGGTGTCATCGACAAAGTGGTGCTGGCCTCCGACGGCAGTGTCATCGATGAGAATATCAGTCCTGGACTTCATGGCAACGCCGACGAGATGCGCAAGTACGTTGGGCGACTGGGTGTGAAAGACGAGGATCTCATCATCGAACCCCGCGCCAACAGCACACATGAGAACGCCACCTTCACCCTCGACTTGCTTGGCGACAGCATACGCCTGCAACGTCCCTTGCTCATCACGTCATCCATTCACATGAGGCGCTCCATCCTCGCTTTCAACCAGGCTGGTCTGGAGGTCGACACCTACGCCACCGACATCGACGCCCCCTTCCTTGCCAACGGAGGCTACAAGTTCCTCCAGCCAGGTGTCATCGGCCGATGGACAGCACTTATCCACGAGGTCGCTGGTTATATGGCCTACAAGCACCGCTATTCCCCCACTAACGAATAACACAAAACCGATTACACTCAACCATTGATATGAAAAAGATACATTTCGGCCTTCTTCCAAGGATTATCATCGCCATCATCCTCGGTGTGATTCTCGGACATCTCCTGCCCTTGCCTCTTATACGGGTGTTCGCCACCTTTAATGCCATCTTCGGCAATCTGTTGAAGTTCCTCATTCCACTCATCATCTTCGGACTGGTCACACCTGCCATCGGCGACATCGGGAAGGGAGCGGGACGGCTCTTGCTCATCACGGCCCTGATAGCCTATTTCAGTACTGTGTCTTCAGGCTTCATATCGTATTTCACCAGTGCGAGCGTTTTTCCCGGACTGATAGAATTGGGTGCAGGTCAGAAGGTGGCAGAGATAGGCGAAAGCGTCGAGGCGTATTTCAACATCCAGATCCCCCCTGTTTTCGACGTGATGTCGGCACTGGTGCTGTCTTTCACCATCGGACTGGGTATTACGGCATTGAAAAGCTCAACAGCCCTGAAGGATGTGATAAATGATTTCAAAGCCATCATCACCAAGACCATCGAGAACGTCATTATCCCTTTGCTTCCTCTCTACATCATGGGCATTTTCATGACGATGACCTATTCTGGACAGGCGGCTCGAGTGATTGACGTTTTCTTGAAAATCATCATCGTCATCTTCATCATGCACATCTGCCTGTTGCTTCTTCAGTTCGTTATCGCAGGC